>DASSIC010000401.1:0-2190 GCA_035692325.1 Gemmatimonadaceae bacterium
CACGCCGCATCCATCGCTTCGCGCAGCGCAGCGATCACGACGCGAATGCCGAGCGCGCGCTCCGCTCCACGGTGGAATCTCTCGACGTCGGCACCGTGGGCGTGCAGCCGTTCGAGGGTGACGAACGCTCCGTGCGCTTCACCGCCTGGTGCACGCGGCCCGGAGGATGGCAGGAGCGCTGTGCCGTCACCTTGAGCATCACCGGCGACAGCTCGGCCACGGCGCTCGTGCTCGCGCTGTCTGGCGACAAGCCACTCCACGTTCGCTCAGGTGCGCGACACGGCGAGCTGTGCTATCTGGCCGACGCGCACGATGGCGGTCGATGGGTCCGGCGCTGGGCTGCGGGACTCGGCGTCCCGCTCGCGATTGGCGCCATCCTCGACGCCGATACCCTGGTGCTCAGGATCGGGGAGCGCGGATGACATACCGGAACGCATCACGCGCGCGAGGCGGCTTCGTGCTCCTCGCGGTTCTCTGGGTGTTGGTCGGGCTCGCCGGCCTCGGGCTCGCGCTTTCTCTCGTCGGTCGCGATGCAGTCGGCGCGACTCAGAACCGGGTGATCCTGACCCGCGCTCACTGGCTCGCCGAGGGGTGCGTGAACGTGGTGCGTGCCGTAGCCGCTGAGGCGCTCGCCGACCGCGATCACGCCAATGCCGCGTGGCGCACGCTCGACGAGCTGGTGTCGTCGTCGCCCCTTGTCACTGGCCTGGGGTGCGAGCTGACGATGCAGCCCGCCGGCGTCACGATGGATGTCAATGCCGCCGGAGCGGAACAGCTCCACCGCGCGTTCACGGCGCTGCACGTCACGCCCCTGAGCGCCGACTCGCTCGTCGACGCGATCCTCGACTGGCGCGACCTCGACGACGAGGCGCGCCCCAGCGGGGCAGAGCGCGCATGGTACGAGGAGCAGCGGCGCTTCACGCCGCGCAACGGACCGATCCAGGATGTACGGGAGCTGTCGCGTGTCCGAGGACTCGACCAGCTGGCGGGACTGGACTCGGTGTTCGGCGTTGATGGTCGGCGCGTGTCCCTCGCAGGCGCGCCGCGCGCCGTGTTGATGGCGCTTCCGGGCTTCAGCGAGGAGCTCGTCCGCCGTATTCTCGAGCTGCGCGAGCGCCGCGCACTCCCCGCCGATCTTCTCACGCTGGCCGGCGCGCTGTCTCCGAGTGCGCGCGATTCCCTCGCTGCGCGATTTGCCGAGGTCGTCCCGCTCGTGACGATCGATCCGGACGCCTGGATCGTGACCGCGCGCGCGCGCGATGGAGCGTCTCCGGCCATCGCCACGGTGGAGGTGCGACTCGCCCGCGCTGGTGCGCGCGCCGCGACGATTCGGCACCGGAGCTGGCCATGAGCCGGCGCATCGGGATCGCCGTGTCGGTCGATGCAGTGCGCGCCGTCGCCGTGCGTGATGGTGTCGTGCTCTGGGCGGCCGAATCCTCGCTCGACGGACGTTCCATCGAGGAGGCGGTCGCCGAGCTGCTCACCACGCGCCGGGTGCGCAGCTGGCCGAGGCCGACAATCATTGCCGCAGTCGGACCGGCGCGCGCCCAGCTGCGTCGGCTCTCCGGGCTCCCACCCGTCGTGGACGACGCCGCGCTCACCCGCCTGGTTGGGGAGAGCGCCGGCCGCTTCTTCCTGAAGAATGGGATTCCGCTCGTGACTACCGGCGTGCTACGCGATCTCGATTCCGACGTGGGAGGATGGGCAGGCGCGATCGAGCAGCCCGTGATCGCCGCGCTCGACGCAGCATGCCGCGCGCGCGGGATGCGACTGGCAGCGGTGCTACCCACGCTTTCGGTGCTCCCGCATGCACTTCACGGTGATTCTCTGACTTGGCACGACGGTGATGTGAGCGCCTGTGTCATCGTCGCTGACGGCCGGCTGACGGGTTTGCAGCGCACCATTGGCGGGAGCGCGGCATCAGTGGTGGCAGATGATGCGCGCGAAGCCGTACCGCTTCTCGCCACCCTCGGCGCCGACGCGTGGCGCTTCGCCGATGCCTACGGTGCAGCGATCGCCTCTTCTCGCGATCCGCTCGCGATCCGCCCTGCGCGATCACGGGCGGACGCGCCCGTGCGCCCGCGGCGTCTCGTCGCCGCCGGCATCGCGTGTTCCGTGGCTCTCGTCATCGCGATCGTGGGTCCCACGCTCATGGCGCGACACACGGCGGCACAGGCGACGGCCGCGCTC
>DASSIC010000402.1:0-2809 GCA_035692325.1 Gemmatimonadaceae bacterium
TGACCTCGGCGAGGGCGCGGGGTCCGCCGGTGGAGGCGGCGATGGCGACCGCCGTGGTGGCGCCGGCGGGCAGAGGGGGCGGCGCGACCGGGAGATCGGCGTCGACGAACCGGGGTCGCGCCAGCACCTGCACGCCGCCCAGGTTCACCTGCGTCGCGGCGCGCAGCGCATCGAGCAGCGTTTCCGCGACGGTCGAGAGATCGAGGCTGATCGGCCCCGACGACTACCGGACGAAATCCACCGCGCCCAGCTCCAGGCAGCGCAGGGTGAGATCGGCGCCGCGCTCGGTGGCGGCCGCGCTCAGCATCACCACCGGACGCGGCGTCTCGCTCATGATGTAGCCGAGCGTCTGGAGGCCGTCGAGCTCGGGCATCTCAACGTCGAGGGTGACGATGGCCGGATCGAGCGCATGGATCTGGCGCAGCGCGTCGAGGCCGTTGCGGGCGGTGCCCACGACGCGGAACTCCGGCGAACCGTCGATGATCTGCGAGATGAGACGGCGCATGAATGCGCTGTCGTCCACGACGAGCACCGTGGCCGGCGACCTAGATGACACGGTCGCCCTTCTTGAGCGAGCGCACCTCGAGCCGGCCGTCGGCGAGGTGGAAGTAGACGCTGCGCCCGTAGTCGAGCCCCGTGTCTTCGGCGACGATCGGAACGCCCGCCGCGGCGAGCGCCTCGCGCGTCGCGATGATGTTGCGCTCACCCACGTTGATGCCGGTATTGTTGACGAGCTGCCCGAACATGCTCGCGCCGCCGACGATCTTGGCGGCGACGCGGGCGTTGCGCGTGCCGAGCTCGCGCATCTCCTCGAGCATGAGCGGGACGATCGTCTCCGGGAACTTCGCCGGGTTGCCGATCTCACGCGACATCGCCTGGTTGGGCAGCAGGATGTGCGCGAGGGCGCCGATCTGCGTGTCGCGATCGTACAGCGCGATCGCGACGCACGAGCCCAGCCCGATCGTCGAGAGGACGTGCGCGCCCCGGCACACGGCGTAGTCGGCGACCTTGACGCGCACGTCGGTGGGGGGGCGCATCATAGCGGCCGGAAGATGCGCTCGCGTCCATCGACGGCGGCGAAACGGGTCCGCGCGGCGCCAAGCAGCGTCTCGACCTTGCCCAGCACGAGAAAGCCGTCGGGGGAAAGGGCGCGGTGGAACTTCTCGAACAACCGCTCCTGGGTGTCGCGGTCGAAGTAGATCAGCACGTTGCGGCAGCAGATGAGATGATGCGTGCCCGGGGGCGCCGGCTCGGCGAGCAGGTCGCGGCGTTCGAAGCGGACGAGCCGCTTCACTTCCGGGATGACGGCGTAGGGTGCCACGGGCGCGAAGTAGCGCTTGCGCAGCGCGGGTGGCGTGTCGGTGAAGTCTCCATCCTCGAACGCGCCCGTCTGCGCGGCGGCCAGGCAGCGCGCGTCGATGTCGCTGCCGAGCACCCGCACGCGGTTGGGGAGCTGGCCGAGGCCGCCGACGCGTTCGGCGTGCTGGTGGAAGAGCGCCGCGAGCGAGTACGGCTCCTCGCCGGACGAGCAGCCGGCACTCCACACGTTGATCGTCGGGATGTCGCGCTCCCACAGCGCCGGCACGACCTTCTCCGTGATCGCGCTGTAGGTCTCCCAGTTGCGGAAGAGCTTCGTGACGTTGATGGTCAGCGCGTCGAGCAGCTTGTCGTACTCGGCGGTGTCGCTATCGAGGACGCGCGCGTAGTCCGAGTAGGTGTGCACGCCGCGCGCGCGCATCCGCACGGCGATGCGCCGCCGCAGGCACTTGTCCTTGTAGCTCGCGCAGCCGAAGCCGCGGTCGCGGGAGATCTTCGCGGTCAGCTCCGCGAAGCCCGCGTCGGTCAGATCGTTCACGGCTACAGGACCTGCCGCACGGCATCGAGGTTGGTGCGCACGATTGCGTTGTCGGGAGCGAGCTCCAGCGCCTGCTCCCAGCACCGAACGGCCTCTTCCCGCTCCTGCCGCTTGAAGCGGATGTTGCCGAGCTTGAGATACACGTCGTCGCCGAGCTTCGGGTTGAGCTTGATGGCGCGCTGGAAGCACTCCAGCGCATCGTCGTAGCGCCCCGCGCGGTAATGGAAATCGCCGAGGTTCTTGTGCAGTTGCGGCAGCCCGGCGTCCTCGAGCACCCCCTTCTCCGCCGCGTGCAGCGCCTCGGGGTGGTAGCCGCGCCGTTCATGCACGGCGGCCAGGTTGTTGTGCAGCGTGGCCGCGTGGGGATGCAGCCCCACACCCTCGGTGAGGGTGGCGAGGGCGCGATCGAGGTCGCCGAGCAGGGCCGCCGCGAGCGCGGCGTAGTGGAACCAGGCCGCGGTGGGCGGGCGCGTGCCGAACAGCGGCCGCGCGACGGCCAGCGCGGCGTCGGCGGCGACGACGTCGCCCGACCGCAGCGCCACGACGCCGAGCGAGGTCTGGATGCGCGCGTCCTTCGCGCCACCGCGCCGGATCGCTTCGTCGAGCGCCGTCTTCGCCTTGTCGTACTGTCCGAGTCGCTCGAACGCATACGCCAGGTTGTGCAGCGCCGCGGGGCGCGCGCCCGGCTGCGCGCAGCATTCCTCGAAGGCCACGGCGGCGTCGTCCCACTTGCCCTGGCGCATGAGGGCGAGGCCGATGTAGAAGCGCGCGGGGGCGTCGTCCGCCCGGAGGTCCGTGACGCGGCGGAACTCGCGCATCGCCTCGTCGAGCATCCCCGTCTTGTAGAAGGCGATGCCGAGGTTCCGATGCTCCTCGATCCGCGCGTCGTTGACCTTCGGCGTGGCCGCCGTGGCCGACGACCCGACCCGGTGCGCGAACCCCGCGGTGATCAGC
>DASSIC010000403.1:0-5705 GCA_035692325.1 Gemmatimonadaceae bacterium
TCGTGCGCGCGCTCGCGGTGGTGAACGCGGTCGGCGACGTCCGCGATGCGACTGGACGCATCGTCGCCGGCGCGCGCGACGAGAACGGCCGATTCATCGACGGCGCGGAATGGATCAGGAGCGGCGCGAGTGAGCCGCCGCGATTCGACGATCTCGCCGGCCGCAACACGACGTTGTGCGTCGTGAGCACGAACGGCGCGCTCGACCGGGTGGCGCTGGCGTCGGTCGCGCGCGCGGCCAGCGCCGCGCTCTACCGGCGGATCACGCCGGTGGGAACCCTGTTCGACGGTGACGTCGTGTTCGCCACGGCACCGCATGAAGGCGGCGTGCCGGCGTCACAGGCACAGATCGAAGCGCTCGCCGTGCAGGCGCTCGAGGTGGCGATCGAGCGGGGTGTGCGCACGGGTGCGCCCGGCGACATTTTACGGTGATGAAGTCCGACCCGAACTGCGCCATCGTGCGCACCCCGCTCGCCCCGGTGTTCGCCGAGCCGCGCGTCGCCAGTGCGCAGATCTCGCAGCTCGTCGCCGGCCGGTGTCTCGACCTGCTGGAGAAGCGCGACGACTGGTATCGGATTCGCGGCCCCGACGAGTACGAGGGGTGGCTGCATCGCGGCTACGTGAGCCCCGCGCCCGAGGATGGAGCGCGTCAGAGCGTGAACCTCGATCGGGTGTCGCTGGGCTGCATCACGACCAACGGCGACGGCGGCCGCCGCGCAATGCCGCTCGGATCGCTTCTGTCCCCCGAGGAGCGCGTCAAGACGGGTGAGGTCATCGGCATCGGCGAACAGGTGACGCTGTTCCCACCCGAGGAAGGGGCGATCACGCGCACGGCGCAACTGTACTTCGAGGGGACGAGCTACTTGTGGGGCGGTGTGACGCCGTGGGGCGCGGACTGTTCGGGGCTCGTGCAGACGGTGTACTGGCTGCACGGCATCCAGCTTCGGCGTGACGCATGGCAGCAGGCGGAGCAGGGCGCGGCGGGCGAGTCCGATCCCTTGGAGTCGCGCAAGGGCGACCTGCTCTTCTTCTCGGACCGGGTCGACGGGCACATCACGCACGTCGCGATCGCGCTCGGCAACCAGCGCCTCGTGCACCTGGCGCTCGGCCGCGGTGGCTACGCGGTGGAGAACCTGATGGACGTGCAAGATCCGTATGTCGTCAAGCTGCGCGAACGGTTCGTGAAGGCGCGCCGCGTCCTGTCGCCCGCGCTGCTGCGCGTCTGATCAGTATTCGCGCAGGCGCGCGGCCTTCGCTTCGGCGACGAAGTGGAACCAGCCGTTGACCGGATAGCCGTTGAGCTTCGCCGGCTCGAACCGCGCCACGCGCAGCCAGTCGATCACGATCTGCCGGTTCTGCTCCACGCCCTGGCCGCTCAGGCGCAGCGTCGAGACGTCGGCGCGTCCGAGCGTGTCGATCCGCACGATGATCTCGAGCGACACGGGCTGCTGTGGCGTCGCGCCGACGAGAGCCGGCCCGCCGCCGCCGATCGGCTGGGGCGGCGTGAGCGCCTCCTGCTCGACGGTGGGATTGATGCCAGGGTTCATCGAGCAGGCCGACAGCAGAAGCGCCGACGCGGCCACCAGGCCGCGAGCGAACCGAAGCATCATGACGAGCACCGTGTCGTGGATGGTGAAGTTTGCATCGCTGATAGCCAGAATCAGGCCGTCACGAGGAGTGTGCTCGGCGTCACTTCTCCGATCCTTTCGCCAGCTCGTCCGCCAGCCGTTGCAGCACCAGCGCGAGGTCGGGGCGCATCTCCAGCACCGCCAACACGGGATCGGCGCCCAGGCGCTCGATGCGCTCCATGGCGTTGACGATGGTGTAGTTGCGCGGATCGAGCCGCTCGTCCACCTCGTCCCAGGTGAGCGGCATCGACACCGTCGCGCCCGGGAGGGGACGCACGCTGAACGGCGCGACGATCGTCTGGCCATGTCTGTTCTGCAGGTAGTCGAGATAGACCTTGTCGCCCCGCTTCATGACCTGGCGCGTGATCGTCGCGATGTCGCCGAGCTCGCGCAGGACGATGCGCGCCAGCAGCTCGCCGAGCATGCGCGACTGCGCATAGGTGCATTGGCGACCCAGCGGGATGAGGATGTGCAGTCCCGTCTTGCCCGTCGTCTTCACGTAGTTCGGCAGTCCGGCGGCGTCGCACAGCCGATGCAGCACCTGCGCGGTGCGCACGACGTCGGAGAAGGGCGCATCCTTGGGATCGAGGTCGATCACGCACCAGTCGGGCTGCTCGAGCGATCCCACTCGGCTCGCCCAGATGTGAAGCGGGATGGAGCCCATGTTGGCGATGTACAGCAGGGACTCGACGTCGTCGCAGACGAAGTAGCGAATCTCGCGCTGCGTCTCCTCGCTCCAGATCCGCTCGACGCGCATCCAGTCCGGCGCGAACTCCGGGGCGTCCTTCTGGTAGAACGACTTGCCGTCGATGCCATCGGGGAAGCGCGTGAGCACGACGGGGCGGTTGCGCAGGTAGGGGAGCATCCACGGCGCGATCGCGCGATAGTACTCCACCATGTCGCCCTTCGTGTATCGCTCGGCGGGCCAGTAGATCTTCTTCAGGTTGGAGAAGGTGACCGACTTGGGCGCCGCGCTGTCATCCCGCACGACCGACGCCGCCGCCGAATTGTCATCCCGTACGTCCGAGCGAAGCGAGGGCGTGTCGGGATCTACTATTCCTGCACCGTGACTTGTCTCGAGCACCTTCGAGTAGATCCCGACACTCGCTTCGCTCGTGCGGGATGACAAGGAGGTCTCGCGCACGCAGTCACGCACCGGCTTGTCGGGCCGGAGCCGCAGGAACACCCCGTGCCGCAGCACGCCATCCGGCGTCCACTCGCGGAAGCGCACCTCGCACGCGTGTACCGGTTCCACCCACGTCGTGGTCTTCGTGTCCGGAATCGCTGCGGTGGCCTTGCCGTTCACCAGCGGTCCCGTGCACGGCGCATCGGCGCGCACGATCGGCTCGAGCATCCCCGACAGCTCGCCCAGCATGGCCTGATCGAAGCCGGTGCCCACTCGGCCCGCGTAGACGAGCGTACCGTCCACGTAGTCGGCGAGCTGCAGCGCGCCGAGGTGGGAGCGCGTCCCCGCCGGGGCGGTGTAGCCGACGATGACGAAGTCGCCCGTCGCCTCCGCCTTGATCTTGAGCCAGTCGGATGAGCGACCCGTGCGGTATGGGCCATCCGCGCGCTTGGCGATGATCCCCTCGAGGCCGATCGCCGCCACCTGCGCGAGGAACGCCTCGCCCTGTCGCTCGATGTGATCGAGCAGCCGCACGGGCCCGAGCTTCGGCACCGCGTCGGCCAGCAGCTGCTTGCGCGCGACGAGGGGCAGCGTGCGGAGATCGAAATCCGCAAGCGCGAGCAGGTCGAAGGCGTAGTAGGTGGCGGGCAGCTCCACGGCGGCGCGCCGGATGTCGAGCGGTGATTGCAGTCGTCCGCGCTGTTGGAGGCGAGAGAAGCTCGGCTTCCCCTGCGCATCGAGCACGACGACCTCGCCGTCGAGGATGCATTCGTCGATCGGCAGCGCCTTGACCGCGCGGGCGATCTCCGGGAAGACCGCCGTGTAGTCGTTGCCGTTGCGCGTGAGGAGCAGCGCCTCGCCACGCGTCTTCGCGGCGATGAGGCGATAGCCGTCGAGCTTGAGCTCGAACAGCCACCCGTCGCGCGTGAAGGCGTCGTCGGCCGGCTCGGCGAGCATGGGCTGCAGCGTGCGCACGTCCACGCGCGACTTCACCGCGCCGGCGCGCTCGACCGCTGTCGCGAGCCGCGTGCCCGGGTGCATACCGGCCTTCACCTCTTCGACGGTGAGGCCCGAGAGCACCGACTCCTCGGGGAACTGGTCGCCGGGCGATTTCACCCAGGCGTCGCGCTCCTTGAGCAGGAGCCAGTCGCGCTCGCTCTTCTTGATCTTCACGAGCGCCCACTTGCCGTGAAGCTTGTAGCCCTTGAGCTCGAAGAGCAGCTTCCCCTTCTCGAGTCCCGTGCGCCAGTCCTCGAGGGGAACCCACTCGCCGCGGTCCCACACGATCACCCCGCCCGCGCCGTAGTTCCCCTGCGGGATGATCCCCTCGAAGTCCCCGTACTCGAGCGGGTGGTCCTCGACCTTCACGGCGAGTCGCTTGTCCTCCATGTCGTACGACGGCCCGCGCGGGACGGCCCACGAGCGGAGCACTCCGTCCATCTCGAGGCGGAGGTCGAAGTGGAGTTGGCGGGCGGCGTGCTTGTGGACGACGAACAGCCGGCCGAGCACGGGCGATACGACGCCGACCGGCTCGGGTGAGCGGTCGGGGGATCGCTTGGCGCGGTAGGCGCTCAGCGCGTCAGCGGCCTCAGCCGATTCGGGTGAGTCACTTCCAGCAGGCATGCTCGTCTGAAGTCAGAAATTGTCATCCCGCAGGAGCGAGCCCCGACACTTCGTACGGGGTAAACTCCGCGAGCGAGCGTCGGGATGACACAAATATGATGTCAGTTGTACCGACTGTGGAAAACAATCTCCGCTCGACGTAGCTTACCGCCAGTACCCACCGCGTCGCATTCCCGAGCCGCCGTCGCCCATGCCCGCTCGTTCGATCGCCTCCGCCACCATCTCGTTCGGACTCGTCTCGGTTCCGATCAATCTCTACTCGTCGAGCGAGTCCAAGTCGAGCGTGTCGTTCAACATGCTCCACAAGAAGTGCAACTCACGCCTCAAGCAGCAGTACACCTGCCCGAAGGACAACGAGGTCGTGGAGCGCACGGAGATGGTGAAGGGGTACGAGTTCGCGAAGGACCAGTACGTCGTCTTCACGCCGGAGGAGCTCAAGGCGCTCGAGGAGAAGGCGACCGGGATGATCGAGGTGGTGGAGTTCGTTCCCCTGGCCAAGGTCGATCGCGAGTTCGTGGAGAAAGTCTACTATCTGGGCCCGGACAAGGGAGGGGATCGCGCGTACCGCCTCCTGTGCGCGGCGCTCAGTGAGACCGGCCGCGCCGCGCTCGGTCAGTACTCGGCGCGCGGGCAGCAGTACCTCGTGCTCCTGCGCCCGCTGAACGGCGTACTCGTGATGGAGCAGCTGCACTACGCCGACGAAGTGCGCGCGACGACCGAAGTGCCGATTCCGCAGGGCGAAGTGAAGCCGCAGGAGCTGGCGCTGGCGAAGCAGCTGATCGAGCAGACGGCCAACGATGCGTTCGAGCCGCAGAAGTACCGCGACACGGTGCGCGAGCGGGTGCTCGAGACGATCCAGCGCAAGGTGGAGGGGCAGGACATCACCGCGTCCGACGTCGCGCCCGACGGCGGCGGCAAGGTGATCGATCTCATGGAGGCGCTCAAGGCGAGCCTCGCCACGCACCCGCCGAAGGACGCCGCCAAGGAGCGCATGGTCTCGTGACGCTGCGCGCGGGCACGAGCGGCTACGCCTTCAAGGAGTGGAAGGGAGCGTTCTATCCGCCCACGCTCTCCGACGACGAGTGGCTCGCCTTCTACGCCAGCCGGTTCCCGACGGTCGAGATCAACAACACCTTCTACCGGCTGCCCAAGCAGTCGGTGCTGCAGGACTGGGCGTCGCGCGTGCCTGCGGAGTTCACCTTTTCCATCAAGGCGAGCCAGCGCATCACGCATCATGCGCGGCTCAAGCCCGAGTGCGCGGACGCCGTCGATTTCCTGCTGCAGAACACCGCGGTGCTCGGCGATCGCTGCGGCCCCATCCTCTTCCAG
>DASSIC010000404.1:0-8304 GCA_035692325.1 Gemmatimonadaceae bacterium
CCAGGGGAGGGACTCCCCGTTTCATTGAAGGCCGCGCTTCGACGCGCTAACTTGGCCGACCGCGCTGCTAGGCCCGGTTTGTGGCGGCAAGTATATGATTTTTCGACAGCTACGCAAGGTTCGCTGACACATCGCGCGAGCCGTCCGACGCCGTGAGCGCCCCATTTTCCACAGTGTACGAACGTTTTCTGTCGGCGCTTCGCATAACATCATCGATACAACAAAGGGACAGAAGATGCTCACTGGCGTCCGCATACTCGATCTGAGCCGAGTTCTCGCCGGACCCCTGTGTACGATGATGCTCGGGGACATGGGGGCCGACGTCCTGAAGATCGAGCGTCCGGATGGCGGCGACGAAACCCGTGGGTGGGGACCTCCCTTCGACGCGACCGGCGAGAGTGCCTACTACCTGAGCGTGAATCGCAACAAGCTCAGCCTGACGCTCGACCTCGACGGCGTGGAGGACGTGGCGTTCCTTCGAACGCTGGCTGCGACGGCGGATGTGGTGGTGGAGAACTTCCGGCCGGGCACCCTCGAACGCCGCGGCCTTGGCGTCGCGACGATCCAGCAGGCCAACCCTTCGCTCGTGTGGTGCACGATCAGCGGGTTCGGTCCCGGTTCCGATCGACCGGGCTACGATTTCGTCGTGCAGGCGGAGAGCGGCTGGATGTCCATCACCGGAGAGCCGGATGGCGCACCGATGAAGCATGGCGTCGCACTGGCCGACGTCCTCGCCGGCAAGGATGCGGCGATCGCGATCCTTGGCGCGCTGGTGTCGCGCGCGACGACCGGTGTGGGGCAACGGGTGCACGTGTCGCTCGAGGGCAGTGCGCAGGCCGCGCTCGTGAACGTCGCGCAGAACGCGCTGGTCTCCGGCGCGCCGCCCAGGCGCTGGGGCAACGCGCACGCGAACCTCGTCCCGTACCAGCTGTTCGATGCGGCGGACCGCGCGCTGGTGATCGCCGTCGGCAGCGATGCGCAGTGGACGGCGTGCGCCCGAGCGCTCGACCTGGAGTCGCTTGGCGCCGAGCCGCAGCTTCGCACCAATGCGGGGCGGCTCGCCGCCCGAGATCGGGTATCGGGGGAGATCGCGGCGCGGGTGAAAACGCAGCCGGTGTCCTTCTGGCTCGAGCGGCTGTCGCGCGAAGGAGTGCCGAGCGGAATCGTCCGGTCCGTGCTCGAGGTGCTGGCCGATGGCGAGGGGTCCGCGCTCACGGGCATGCCGCCCAGCGTGCCGGGGGCGATTCGCCGCTCGCCGCCGCACCTTGGCGAGCATTCGGCGCTGGTCCGCGCGCGGGGGTGGGACGCTTTCGCTGACGACGCAGAAAGGCCGCGGTGACGAGGGAAATTCTCCGGGTTTTCGGCTGTTACTGGCGCCGGCGGAGACTCGTCTTTTGCACGTGGCGACCCGGATCGAGCAATCTGGCGGGGTGGGTACCCTGTCCCGCGCGCGGAATACGCGTTACTCTATCGTCGTGAGGACGACGGAGCCAGAACAGCTCGTTGATCAGGACGACTCTGATCAACGCATCATCCAGCGCGTGCTCGCGGGAAACCGCGACGACTTTACCATGCTGATCACTCGGTACAGTGATCCGCTGTATCGACACGCGCTCTGCATGACGGGAAGCCCGGATGTCGCAGAGGACATCCTGCAACTGTCCTTCATCAAGGCGTACCAACACCTTGCTGAAGTACGAGGCCGTTTCGACGCCTGGGTATTCAGGATCGTCGCCAACGGCTGCAAGGACTGGCTGAAGAATATCCGTCGCTCCCATCTCAGCTACGACGAGGACGATCAGCCCTCGGGCTTCGCGACGCCGGAAGAAGAGCTGGACCGGACCGAGCTCCGCAGCGACCTGGACATGGCGCTTTCATCACTGCCGGCTTCGCTGCGCGAAGCCTTCGTGATGAAGCACGTGGAAGGGCGTTCGTACGAGGAGATGGCAGACCTGCTGGGAACTACGGTCGGTGCGCTCAAGATGCGCGTCCATCGCGCTCGCGAGGCGCTCCAGGCCTTACTGGAGGAGAAATACGCCTAATGTTCCATGATCTGCATTCCGATGGCCCGGGTGACGGCCACAAGCGGGAGCGCTCGGAACAGTCGGAGCGTCCACTTGCCGATCGCGAAGTCCCGCTCGGTCCGCCGCGTTCGTCTATCGCCGAAGCCGTCCATGCGTGGCTCGACGGCGAAGCGACCGAAAGTCAGGCCCGTCGCAGCGAGTCCGGCAGGGACGTGGACTTCTGGAAGCGGCTCGACGAGGATCTGGCCGTGCGTCGCCGGCTGCGCACGCCGTCGCACCTGCACGCGCAGATCATGAATGCGCTGCCGATGCATGCGCCGACGCTGATCACCCCCTGGTGGCGCCGCGAGTTCGTCGTCACCCCCTCGAGTGCCATCGTCGTCGCCACCACCCTCGTGGTGATGGCGGCGGCGGCCACGGCGCTGGTGCTTCGGCTCCCGCACTAGCAGGCGCGCGCGTCGTATCCGAAACGGCCGGCCCTTCACGGGCCGGCCGTTCGCGTTTCCTCCTCGCTCGGAACGCAACCATGCCATGTGGCGTTGACCCGCATGGCAGATCACTTCCTCCGTACCTCCCTGCGTCTGGCTGTGCCGCGGCCGCGCGTCTTCGCCTTCTTCGGCGACGTCGGGAACCTCGCGCGCATCACACCGCCGGAGCTCGCCTTCCGCATCCGCACGCCGCTCCCGGTGTCGCTTGGTGAAGGCTCGCTGATCGACTACACGATCGGGCTGTACGGCATTCCCATGCGCTGGCGCACGCGCATCGTGCGGTGGCGTGAGAACGAGGAGTTCGTGGACGAGCAGCTGCGCGGTCCATACGCGCTGTGGGTGCATCGCCATTCGTTCAGGGACGATGGTTCGGGTGGCACCATCATCGAGGATGAGGTGCGCTACCGCCTGCCGCTCTCACCGCTTGGCGACATTGCGCATCCGCTCGTGCGGCGACAGCTCGCCTCACTCGGCGGACGCTCTGATCCGGTTCGACTGAGCCACTCGATTCCGGACAATTTGAGCGGCTATTGACAAACCGGGCCCGCCAATGCGTATTGGCCGCCTGCCAATGCGTATTAGCAAATCCAGAGTCACCGCCCTCGAGGTCGCCAAGCGCGCCGGCGTTTCCCAGCCGACCGTGTCGCTGGTCCTGTCCCGCAACCCGAAAGCGCGCGTCGCGCCCGACACGCGCGCGCGCGTCCTGAAGGCAGCCGAGGAGCTGGGCTACCGCCCCAACCGACTGGCGCAGGGACTCGTCCGCCGCCGCTCCTTCGCACTGGGCATCATCGTGCCCGGCTTCGGCAATCCGGTGAACGGCGCCATCATCTCTGGCGCTGAGCGGGTGGCCGCCCAGGCCGGCTACGCCGTCCTCCTCTGCGAGACCGGAGAGCTCGACGTCGGCCAACATCTCCGCGCACTCGCCGACCGCCAGATCGACGGCGTGATCGTCGCCGGCATCAGCGAGTCGGAGCTGGTCGATGCGGACTTCGGACGTCTCAACGTCGTGCTGGTCAACCAGGCCTCGGCCGCCTTCTCCGCGATACAGGACGACTCGCTCAAGGCGGGCGTCCTGGCGGCGGAGCATCTGCTCGGCCTCGGACACCGCGCGCTCGCGTTCATCGGACCGGCGTCCACCGCGTCCACCTTCCGACTCCGCGAGCGCGGATTCGCCAAGGCGCTGCGTGACGCGGGGCTCGCGCCCGCGAGCGAGCACTGGCTGCGCGCCGAAGCCACGGTGAGCGGCGGCCTGGCGGCGATGCGAAGCCTGCTCGCGCTCCCGGACCGGCCGACCGCCGTCTTTTGTGCCAACGACCTGATCGCCCTTGGCGCACACAAAGCGTGTGCGCTCGGCGGCGTCACCATTCCCGGCGGCATGTCCATTCTCGGCTGCGACGACATCGACATCGGAACGCTGGTCACGCCGGAGCTCAGCACCATCACCACGCCCAAGCGCGAGCTCGGGGCGCGCGCCGTCCGGCTGCTCCTGCGCCAGCTCGACGGCGACGGACGCGCCGCGCCGACCGTCCAGACGCTGCCCGTGAAGCTCATGGTGCGCGGCACGACTGGACGCGCGGGCCTCAGTGCCGATGGAGGTGCGCGGTGAAGCGCGTGCTCATCCGCCTGCTCGTCGCATCGTGCTGCCTGGTCGCGCTGTCGTACGCCGCCGTGTTCGCCGGCGCGCGCGGCGGGTGGGCGCCGTGGACGCTCGCGATCGGAGCCAACGGCGTGCTCATGTCGCTGATGGCCATCGGTGCGGTACGACGCGACACGCTCCCGCGGTCGCTCGTGTGGACCTTCGGTGGGATGTTCGTGTTCTGTGCCGGATGCTTCGTCGCGGCGCTCGCACTCCCGGCGGCGGAAGGCGCGAATGGTCCGCTGCTGTTCGGGCTGCCGCTCCGCACGGCGATCGTGCTGTACGGCATCGGTGTCGTGCCGATCTTCATCCTCCCGTTCGCGTACGCGCTCACCTTCGAGTCGTCTACGCTGAGCGAGGCTGATCTGCACCGGGTGCGCACCGCGTCGGCCGCGGTACGCGCCGAACGGGAGGCGGCATGAGCGCCGTCGTCGCCGTCGCGATCGTCTACTTCGTCGTCGTGGCGACGATCGCCACCTGGGCGACGCGACGGACGCGGAGTGCGAGCGACTTCTTCGTGGCGGGCGCCGGCGTGGGATTGTGGACGCTGGCGATCGCCAAGATGGCGGCGACGCTGTCCGGGTTCGCGTTCATCGGCGGCCCGGGGCTGGTGTACACGGTGGGCATTGGCGCGGTGTTCATCATCCTGCCGGGCGCGTTGAGCAATGCGCTCGGCGCATGGGTGCTGGCGAAGCGCATGCGACTGCTCGGCGAGGCGCGCGGATTGTACACGGTGCCCGACGCGATTGGTGCGCGGTACGGCTCGCGACTCACGCAGGGACTGGCGGCCGTGGCCGTCCTGATCGCCGTCGTGGGATACATCGCGACCAACCTGCTCGCGCTGGGGCTGGTGATCGATGCCATCTTCGGGACCGGACTCGCGCCGGGAATCTGGATCGGCACCGCGGTGATCCTCGCGTACTCGGTGGCGGGCGGGATCCTCGCCGGCATCTACACCGACGTCTTCCAGGGCTCGGTGATGGCGCTGGCGTCGGCGGTGGTGTTCGCGTTCGCGCTCAAGTCGGGGGGCGGGATGGCGAACCTGTCGCACACGATCATGGCGGCCGATCCCGAGTTCCTGGGACCGTGGGGACGCATCGGCCCGATCGCCGCAATCTCCTTCTTCTTCGTGTTCGGCGTCGGCTCGCTGGGACAGCCGCACGTGGTGCACAAGTTCTACATGCTGCGCGATCCGCGGCAGCTCAAGTGGTATCCGTTGATCATGACGGTGGCGCTGTCGGTGACGCTGCTGCTGTACGTGAGCGTGGGCGTGGCCATGAAGGGCCTGGTGATCGCGGGTCAGATCGCGCCGCTCGCGAAGGCAGACCAGGCCACGCCGCAGTTCCTGCTGCACTACACGCCAACGCTCGTGGCCGGCCTGGTGTTCTCGGGTGTCGCGGCGGCGATCATGGCGACGGTGAACTCCTTCATGAGCGTCGGGGCGGCGGCGCTGACGCACGACTTGCCGATTGCCTTCGGGCGCCGGTTCGGCGACGAGCTGAGATGGGGACGCATCACGACGGTGCTGCTCGCCATGGTCGCGGCCGGCGTCGCGCAGGCATCGGGTACCCTCGTCGCCTTCCTCGGCATCTTCGGCTGGGGCTTGTTCGGCGCGACCATCGTGCCCGCGCTGGCGGTCGGGCTCAACTGGGATGGCGCGACGCGCGCCGGCGCCATCGCATCGATCGCCACCGGCCTTGGCGTGACGCTCGTCGGCGAGACGCTCGGCTACTTCAAGGTGTACGGGCTCCCGACCGGCGTGTCGGTATCGGCGCTCGCACTGGTCTCCTCGCTGCTGGTGTTCTTCGCCGTCTCGTGGCTCACCCGTGCAACCGCGCCGGTGATCGACGCCGACATCCAGCTCGTGATGGACGCATAGCTCAGGACGTGAATCGTGAACCGTGAACGGTGAACCGTAAGGGCGCTCGGCGCCGCGATCCTCTCTGCACGCTCGGCCAGTCGCACTCCATTCCCCCCTAGGAGACCGTCCCCATGCTTCGACAGTTCTCGATCCGCGCGATACAGCTCGTCGCGATGGTGCTCCTCCCTACCGCGGTGCTCGCCCAGAGTGGACGCATCGTGGGCCGAGTGACCGACGCGCAGGGCGCGGCGATCGCCGGCGTGCAGCTTCTCGTCTCTCCCGCAGGGGTGTCGTCGTCGTCCGGGGCCGACGGCCGGTTCATCATTCGCGGTGTGCCGACCGGCACGCAGTCGGTGCGCGCCTACCGGTTCGGCTTCAGGCAGAAGACGATGGCGGGCGTCGCGGTCACCGAGAACCAGGACACGCGGCTCGACATCCAGCTCGAGCATGCGACCGTGCAGCTCGGCGGCGTAGTCACGTCGGCCTCACGCCGGGTGGAGAAGATCACCGACGCACCAGCGACGATCACGCGCATCGACGAGGCACAGATCTCGAACAGCATCGGCAACTCGTTCGCCGCCGCGCTGAAGGAGGTGAAAGGCCTCGAGTTCATCCAGACGGGTATCCTGTCCAGCGCCGTGAACGCGCGCGGGTTCAACTCCTCCTTCAACAACCGCATGCTGCAGGTGGAGGACGGCCGCATCGGTGTATTGGCCGAGAGCGGGCTCCCCGTCGGTTCGCTGACGACGATCCCGAAGGTCGACCTGGGGTCGGTCGAGGTGCTCGTCGGTCCGGGCTCGGCGTTGTACGGCCCGGACGCGTCCAACGGGGTCGTGACGCTGCAGACGAAGGACCCGCGCCAGTACCCGGGCTGGACACTCGAGGCGGACGGCGGCTCGCGCAGCTTCTACGACCTGCAGGGACGCTACGCCGGGAATCGCGGACATCTCGGGTACAAGGTGGCCGGTGAGTACGTGGCGGTGGACGAGTTCCGCAACGACGCGGTCTATCCGAGCGTGACGGCGGGCCAGCCGACGCTCGTGATTGCGGAGCGCGACGCCAACTGGCGCAACGACATCATTCGCGGGTCCGGGTCACTGGGTTGGTACTTCGACGGTGGCAGCCGGCTGCTGGCGACCGTGGGCGCGAGCAAGCTGAATGGCATCGGCCCCACGAACGTCGGCCGCAATCAGCTCCAGAACTACGGCTACCGCGACTACCAGCTGCAGTTCACCAGTCCGCGCTGGTTCGCGCAGACGTACATGTCGAACTCGGTGTCGGGGACGACTTTCCAGCTCAACGGGCTGGCGCAGAACTCCGTGCGCTTCCCGGCGCTGAGCTACGACTCGGTGAAGGCGCTGTCGGCATTTCCCGGCGACGGACGGCTCCAGGCGGCGGAGATCCAGAACAACTTCTCCATCGGCATGCTGGGGAAGACGGGCATCTCGGCGATCGACAACACCCACTTCACGTGGGGCGGCCAGGTGCGTCGGGACCGGGTGAGCACGTACGGCAAGTGGCTGAGCGACCGGGCGACCGGCACGCCGATCCTGATCAGCCAGCGCGGGGTGTACGGGCAGCTCGAAGCGCCGCTCAGCGAGATGCTGCGGTTCGTGTTCGCCGGCCGCTACGACAAGCATGACCGCTACGATGCGCAATGGTCGCCCAAGGGAGCGATTCTCTTCACGCCCATCCCGGACCAGACCTTCCGCGTCACCTACAACAAGGCGTTCAAGTCGCCGAGCATCCTCCAGACGGACTTCTTCTTCCCGAACTTCCAGCCGTTCATCGGCGTATTCGGCAACCTGGACGGGTTCGACATCAAGAACAACGCGGGCGTGGTCGTCAACACCTTCGATCCGATCCGCCCCGAGATCAACAAGACATGGGAGCTGGGCTACAAGGGCGTCGTGGCACAGCGGCTGTTCGTGGACGTGGTGGGCTATCGCACGCACTTCGGCGGCTTCCAGAGCCCGCTCGTCGTGATCGCGAACCCGCTGCTCGGTGCCAACGCAACGACGGCGTACAATCACAAGACGGGCGCGAAGATCACCGACGCGGCCGGCGGTCCGCAGGTCGCGCTCACCTACTTCAATGCCGGCGAAGCGAAGATCCGCGGCATCGATGCTGGCCTGCGCTTCTACTTCACCGACAAGATCGCCGCGTCCGGCAGCGGCAGCTTCGTCAAGATCGACACGATCATCCGCAAGGCGACCGACCCCGTGGAAGCGACCTCGTTCAACAGTCCGAGCGTCCGGCTGACGACCGGCATGGACTTCACGAACGTGGTGGAGA
>DASSIC010000405.1:0-3572 GCA_035692325.1 Gemmatimonadaceae bacterium
CACGTTGCTGATCATCAGCCCCGCGAGCACCGCCATCAGCACGCGCAGCGTGAAGTGCCAGTTCAGGTTGGCGATCCGGCCGTAGTTGTAGAGCCAGGACTCGCTGAACCAGTAGTACGACGCCAGCGTGATGCCCGCCGCGGGGCTGGGAAGCCCCTGGAAGTAGGTCTTGGCCGTGCCCGCCTGCTCGATGTTGAAGCGCGCCAGCCGCAGCACCGCGGCCGCGGAGAACAGGAACACCACCAGCCAGTCCCATCCGCCGCGGTTGAGCACCGCGTAGTACATGATCATCCCCGGCGCGAGGCCGAAGGTGATCGCGTCGACGAGCGAGTCGAGCTCCTCGCCGAACTGGGTGCCGGCATTGGTGGCGCGGGCGACACGTCCATCGAGCGCGTCGCAGATGCCGCCGATCACGACGTACACGCCGGCGGTGGTGAACTCCAGGCGCGACGCGGCGATGATCGCGAAGATGCCGAAGAACAGGTTGAGCAGCGTGAGGCCGCTCGGAAACAGGAAGACGGCCTTGCGCATGTTCGGCCGCCGCTTGGCGGTACGGAGCCGGGTCGCCATCAGTGTGCGAGCTCCGCGATCACGGTCGTGCCGGCCACGGTCATGTCACCGATCTGCGCCTTCACGACGGCATCGAGCGGCAGGAACACGTCGACGCGCGAGCCGAAGCGGATGAGGCCCATGCGCTGCGCCTGCTCGACCTGCTCCCCTTCCTTGCTGTACGTGACGATGCGCCGCGCGATGAGGCCGGCGATCTGCCGCACGAGAATGCGCGTCCGCCCCGTCTCGATGCCGACGGACATCTGCTCGTTCTCCAGGCTGGACTTCTCCACCGCGGCGTTGAGGAACTTGCCGGGGTTGTACTTCACGTAGCGCACGGTGCCGCTCACCGGATACCGGTTCACGTGCACGTTGAACACGTTCATGAAGATCGAGATACGCTTGGCGCGCCCGCTCATGAACGTCGGCTCGTCGACTTCCTGGATGAGCACGACCTTGCCGTCGGCGGGGGCGATCACGACCTGCTCGCCGCGCGGGCCGGACCGTTCGGGATCGCGGAAGAAGTAGGCGACCCAGAGCGCGAGCAGGGTGAGCACGAACGCGAGCAGCCACAGCGGCCACGATCGTCGATTGAGGGCGAGCGCGAAGGTGCCGGCGGCAACCAGCGCGGCGATCGCGATGAAGACGAGTCCTTCCCGGGCGAAGCTCACAGGGGTGGGGTCAGAGGTCGGTCAGGGGAAGCGGCGCGCCGGTGAGGCGCACGAACGCATCCAGGTAGCGTGCGCTGGTCGCCTCGACCACGCTCGCGGGAAGCGCCGGCGGCGGCGCCTCCCCGTTCCAGCGGCCGGCGCGACGCTCGCCGTCCAGGTAATCTCGAAGGGGCTGCTTGTCGAAGCTCGGCTGCGGCCCGCCCGGCGCATACCGATCGGCGGGCCAGAAGCGCGAGCTGTCCGGCGTGAGCACTTCGTCGATCAGTCGAATGCGGCCCGTGCGGTCGCGTCCGAACTCGAACTTGGTGTCGGCGATGATGATGCCGCGCGCCGCCGCCAGATCGCGCCCGGTCTCGTACACGAGCCGGCTCAGTCGCTCCAGCTCCGCGGCGACGTCGCCACCGAGGCGGCGTGCCACCTCGGCCGGCGGAATGTTTTCGTCGTGGCCCGTCTCGGCTTTCGTCGCCGGTGAGAACCGCGGCGGATCGAACCGCTCGCTCTCACGCAGCCCCGCTGGCAGCGGCTCGCCGGCCAGCGTACCGCGCTCGCGGTACTCCTTCCACGCCGAACCGCTGAGATAGCCGCGCACGACGCACTCCACGGGGAAGACGTCGGTCCGCATGCACAGCATCGCCCTGCCGGCAAGCGCGGCGCGATGGGACGCCAGGGAGGGCACCGCGCGCACGATGGCGTCGGCGTCGGCGGCCAGCATGTGATGCGGCACACGGTCGCCGAGCTGGCGCAGCCACCACGCCGTCATCTGGGTGAGCACGGCGCCCTTGTACGGCACCCGCTCGCGCATCACGACGTCGAAGGCACTCACCCGGTCGCTGGCCACGAGCAGGAGCCGTTCGGCGTCCACCTCGTAGACCTCACGCACCTTGCCGCTGCGCAGCAGCGGCAGCGGCAGGCGCTCGACCGTGGCCGACGTCATACGCGCACGTCCTCGAGCGCGGGCTCGGCCTGCGTCGCGCCGGCGAGCAATGGTCCGATCACCTCGTGGAGGAACTCGTCCACCTGCTGTGGTGCGCGGCCGACGAACCGCTTCGGGTCCATCGCCCGTTCCAGCTCGTCGCGCGTCACGCCGAATGCATCGTCGGCGGCGATGCGGTCCAGCAGATCATTGCCGGCGGCGCCGTCCTTGATCGCGCGCGCCGCATCGATGCTGTACTTCCGGATGCGCTCGTGCGCGTCCTGCCGATCGCCCCCCGCGCGCACGGCGCGCACGATCAGCTCCTCGGTGGCCATGAAGGGCAGCTCGTCCATGAGCCGACGGCGGATGCGCGCCGGATGAACCTCGAGGCCGGCGGCCACGTTCTCCATCAGTCCCACGATCGCGTCGGTCGCGAGGAACGATTCGGGGATCGAGAGCCGCCGGTTCGCGCTGTCGTCGAGGGTGCGCTCGAAGAACTGCACGCCGTGGGTCTGGTTGGCGTTCGGCTCCAGCGACGCGACGAATCGCGCGAGGGAGGCGATGCGCTCGCTGCGCATCGGGTTGCGCTTGTACGCCATCGCGGACGAGCCGATCTGCTCGCGCTCGAACGGCTCCTCGATCTCGCCGAACGCCTGGAGCATGCGAATGTCGGCGCTGAACTTGGCGGCGCTCGCCGCCACGCCGCTCACCGCGCCCAGCACGTGCGCGTCCAGCTTGCGGGTGTACGTCTGCCCGCTCACCGGGATCGACGACGGGAAATCCATCGCCGCCGTCACGAGCCGGTCGAGCTCCCGCACCTTGCCGTGATCGCCCTCGAAGATCTCGAGAAAGCTGGCCTGCGTGCCCGTCGTCCCCTTCACGCCGCGGAAGGGCAGCGTCGTGATCCGGTGATCGAGATCGGCCACGTCGAGCACGAGATCCTGCATCCACAGCGTGGCGCGCTTGCCGACCGTCGTCGGCTGCGCCGGCTGGAGGTGCGTGTAGCCGAGCGTCGGCTCGTCGCGCCACTCGCGCGCGAAGGCGGCCAGCGCGCGCAGCACGCGCACGACGCGTCCGCGCAGGAGCACCATCCCGCGCCGCATGAGGATCAGGTCGGCGTTGTCGGTGACGAACGCGCTGGTCGCGCCGAGGTGGATGTACTTGTGGGCGGCGGGCGCCGCGTCGCCGAAGGCGTGCACGTGCGCCATGACGTCGTGCCGGAAGCGCCGCTCGTACACCGCCACCTTCTCGAAGTCGATGTCGTCGAGGTGGGCGCGCATCTGCGCGAGCGCGTCGTCCGGGATCGGCACGCCGAGCTGCTGCTCGGCCTCGGCGAGCGCGAGCCAGAGTCGACGCCAGAGCCCATGTCGCATCTGCGGCGACCAGAGCTCGAGCATGGCGCGCGACGCATAGCGCTCGGCCAGCGGCGACGAGTAGCG
>DASSIC010000406.1:0-6823 GCA_035692325.1 Gemmatimonadaceae bacterium
GACGTCGAGGGTCAGCGCGCCGCCGCCCGGAGTCACGTCGATGCGGAACTCGAGGAAGGCGCAGCACCGCCGCTCGAGCTCCGCGACCGCATGCAGCTGGCGCAGGCGTCGGGCGGTGGCGCCGAACACGAGGCGCACGCCGCGTGGGAGGGAGATCCGCTGGAGGGCGGAGGACACGAGCCTCGGCAGCAGCTCGTCGCGCTGGGCGCGGAGCTCGGCCGGGCTGAGGGTGCAGGCGATCGGAAGGGTGGTCATGGCATCGTCCTCATGGTGCCGGGGGAATCCGGCGAGGACGTTCCGTGTTCCCGCTCGCTCCGGGTGCCTAGATCATCCTCTTCCAGCGCATCCCGACGAGGAGGACGATGGCGAGGGCGAACTGGATCCCGACCATGATCTCGAAGCCGTACGGATGATGGCTGAGCGGGATGAACTCGAAGTTCATGCCGTACACACCCGCGATCACGACGAAGGGGACGCTGAGCGCGCCGACCACGGCCAGCCCCTTGGAGACGGTGCCGAGCCGGTTGGAGACCTGGGTGAGATAGCTGTCCAGGGTGCTGCTCATCAGGTCGCGATAGCTGTCGAGCGCATCGGTGATGCGCAGCATGTGATCGTACACGTCGCGGAAGTACAGCTGGGCGTCGGTGGGGAGGAAGCGCGACGGACGGTTCGTGAGCTGGCTGAGCACCTCGCGCTGCGGCGCGAGAAAGCGGCGCAGCGAGATCACGAGCCGCTTGACCTTGAAGATCTCCTGGAGGAGCTGCTCGTCGAAGTGGCCGAAGACGCGCTGCTCGATGTCGTCGACGAACTCGTCGAGCTGGTCGAGCAGGGGGAAGTACGCGTCCACCGCGAGGTCGAGCGCCTGGTGCGCGATGCGCGCCGGCCCGCGCTCCAGCAGATCGGGGTTGGTGCGCAGCCGCTCGGTGAGCATCCGTACGACGGGCGACGACTGGGTATGCGCCGTGACGACGGCGTTCGGCGTGACGAAGATGGTGAGGTTCGCCGTATCCAGATCGTAGGGATCGGGCGTGTGCTCGGCGAAGCCGACGACGCGCGCGATCACGACCAGGAAGTCCGGATATTCATCGACCTTGACGCGGCTCACCGGGTTGAGCGCATCCTCGACGGCGAGGGGATGGAAGTGAAAGACGTCAGTGAGGAGCGCCGCCTGCGCGGGATCGGAGACGTCGAGATCCACCCAGAAGGTCCCCTCCCCCGCCCGCACGACCTTGCGGAGCGCGTCGGGGGAAAGGTCGCGCGTGATCTCGCCGGCGGCGGATCGATGGAGGCTCGTCAGCGACGCAGGCTGCGGCGCGGCGGGACGAAGATTTCTCTGGGCCATGGCGACCAAGGTAGCGGCAACAAGTACGCCCGCATGAACCGCTTGCGACACCAATGTACGACGATCACTCTTGGCGAATGAAACCAATTGCCACGATCCTACTGCTCGCGGCTGCTGCCGCGCCCCTTCCGCCCGTCGCCGCCCAGGTCACGGGCGGAGTCGTGCCCGGCGTGGAGGTGCTGCTCACCGACTCGCTGCACCTCGTGCGCGGCAAGCGCGTGGGGCTGCTGACCAACCACTCCGGCCGCGACCGTCGCGGCACCAGCACGGTCGATCTGCTGTTTCGAGCGCCGGGGGTGAAGCTCACCGCCCTGTTCGGACCGGAGCATGGCATTCGCGGCGTCGCGAAGGCGGGAGAGAAGATCGCCGCCACCGTGGACTCGGCCACCGGCGTGCCGATCTACTCGCTCTACGGCGAGGTGCAGGTGCCCACGCCGGAGATGCTGCGCGACGTGGATGTGCTGGTGTACGACATCCAGGACGTCGGCGCGCGCGTCTACACCTATCAGTGGACGCTGGCGCTCGCGGCGAACGCGGCGAAGAAGCCGATCATCGTGCTCGACCGCCCCGATCCGATCCGCGCCGACCGCATCGAGGGCAACATCCTCGATACCGCCTTCGCATCGCTCGTCGGGCAGTTCCCGGTCGCGCTGCGGTATGGGCTCACGCCGGGCGAGCTGCTGCGCTTTCTGGCCGGTTCAAAGCTGATCGACGCGAAGGTGACGGTCGTGCCGATGAAGGGCTATCGACGCGCGATGTGGTTCGACGAGACGGGGATTCCGCGGGTGAATCCCAGTCCGAACCTCCGCACGCTCGACGCCGAGCTGCTGTATCCGGGGACGGTGTTCTTCGAGGGGACGACGGCCACCGAAGGTCGCGGCACCGATGCACCCTTCACGCTGATCGGCGCCTCGTGGATGACGGACAACGCGGCGATCGCCGCCGAGCTCGAGGCGCTGAAGCTGCCGGGCGTGCGGTTCGATACGGCCACGCGCACGATCGAGCCGGGCTACAAGTTCGGTGGCCAGACGATCCCGATGATCGAGGTGCACGTGACCGACCGGAACGCCGTGCGGCCGGTGGAGCTGGGCGTGCGCATGCTGCGCGCGATCCAGGCCCGCCACCCCGCCGAGTTCCAGTGGCGGAAGGGGCACATCGATCGGCTCGCCGGCACGGACAAGCTGCGCGCGGCGGTGGAGCAGAACACGGTCGACGCGCTGCTGCGGGCGTGGGATCGTGATGCGGCGAAGTTCGCGAAGCGGGTGAAGCCGTACCTGATCTATCGATGACCTGAATGCGATTCCCGCATCTCCTCCTGCTGTGCGCGTCGCTCGCGCCGGCGATCGCCGCTGCGCAGCACGCCGACACGACCGCGGCACGCACGCTCGCCCCGGGCGTAGCCTATCGCGCGTTCGTCGACGCACGCGGACCCTGGGTGGTGCACCTCGTGCGCGTCGACCTCCGTCGCGCCGATCTCGAGATACGACCGGCGCGCGCGCACGACTCGCTGCGCAGCCGCGAGCGCACCACCGACATGGTGCGTCGCGCGTCGGCTGCCGGCGGGCGCGTGCTCGCCGCCGTGAACGCCGACTTCTTCGATCTCGCCACGGGGGAGAACGAGAACAATCAGCTGCTGGCCGGCGAATGGTGGAAGGGGCTCAAGGTCACCGACTCCCCCTACGACACCTACGAGAACGTCCACGCGCAGCTCGCGCTCGATTCGGCACGCCGTCCGTCCATCGAGCGGTATCAGTTCGACGGCCGCGCATGGGCACACGGCGTCACGCTGCCGATCCTGACATTGAACTCCCTTCCCACCGGCACGTACGAGGGCACGGCGCTATTCACGCCCCGCTACGGCGCGACGACGCCCGCCGACACGACGCGGCATCCGGTGGAGGCGACGCTGACCGCGGTCGGACGTCGCGCCGACACGACGGTGTACGTGCGGCGCGGCGCGGTGCGCGCCGGAGCCGGCTCACCGATCCCGCATGACGGCGCGGTGTTGTGGGCATTCGGCGCGCGCGCGAAGGAGGTACAGGCGATGACGGAGGGCGACACCGTGCGCGTGCTGCTCGACGTGCGCCCTCGACTCCCGCGCGGCCGCGCGCCCGCGCTGATCGTCGGCGGGTGGCCGCGCATCCTCCATGACGGCCGCACCGTCGCCGCCGACGCGCCCATCGTCGAGGGGACGATCTCGCGCAACGCCGAGATCCGGCATCCACGCACGGCGGTGGGATACTCGCGCGACGGCACTACGCTGCTGCTCGTCGCCGTGGATGGCCGGTCCACGAGAAGCGTCGGGATGACATTGGTGGAGCTCGCCGACCTGATGCGGCGAGCTGGCGCGTGGAACGCGCTGAACTTCGACGGCGGCGGATCCACCACGATGGTGATCGACGGCACGCTGGTGAACGTGCCGTCCGACACGACTGGGGAGCGCGCCGTCGGAAACGCGCTCCTGGTCGTGAAGAAGCGCTAACGGACCGGGTGCGTCACTCCGGCTCGACGGCGGGCGGCGCGCCCTCGTCCGCGACTTCTCCGTCGGGCTCGCCCTCACCCTCGCCGTCGCCGCGCTTGCGCAGCAGGCGCTCTTCGCGCTTCGCATCCTTCTTCTTTTTGCGGTCCTGTTCCTTGCGGCGCTTCTCGAAGTCGTAGTTGGGTTTCTTCGCCAATGCCTGATTCTCGGAATGAGTGAACCGGATGCTCGGGAGTTGCGAGGATCGCACTCACGCCGCAGGCGGCAGGTCGTACGTCAGGTCTCGTCGGGCAGTGCGTACTCGAACACGTAGGAGTGCTTCCCGTTCGCGATGTCGATCAGCATGGCGCCGGTGAGCCCGGTCAACTCGGCGCTGCCGGAGTCGGGCACCACGGTGAGCGAAAGCGATGCCGCTCCCCGGTTCATCGTGCCGCTGTGCTGGAAGACGAAGGTGCCGCTGCGGCCGGCCAGCGTGCCCGTCACCAGCTCCATCGCCACGTAACCGGCCGATCCCTTCACCGGCGTGCCGGCGCTGAGCATCTGCCCCTTGCTGGCACCGGTGAGATCGCCGCGGAACTGCTTGTCGATCGTGAGACGGCCGAGCATGCCACCGTCCGCATAGTCGTCCGACGGCTGGGGCGCGAGCTTCACATCGAAGGTCCCGGTGGCACGCGGCATGGCGACGGACTGGAGTGGCCGCCGGCGAGCGACGCGCGCGCCGACGATGCAATCTGCCACCGTGCGCGGGGGTGGCGCTACGGTCGCGACGCTCAGCGCCTCGCAAGGCGGCGACGACGCCGTCGCGGGAGCGGCGGCCGGGTGCCGGTGAGCTGCGTCCACATCACGCCAGCCCCTCGACGCGCCACCACCTGTGCGAGCGCGACGACGACGGCGCTCGCCGCGGTCCAGGCGAGCGCGCGTCCCCAGTCCACGTCGCGACCGTCCACATCCACCGGCGGATCTTCCCCCGCGGCGTGGCGCCACGCCGCGGCAACGGCACGCTCGGCGAGCGGAGCCGCCACGGCGCTCGCGACACCGGCCATCACCATCCACTTGTGTCGTTTCGTCAGCAGCACGCCTCAGGCTCCGTGAAGGTCGGGGGCGCGTCAGGGCAACCGTCGTGCCGCGTCACCCCACGCGCAGCACCTCGGGCTCACCGACGACCGCGCCGCCGACGTGTCCCGCCAGCTGCGCGAGCTCCGCGCGAAAGATGCGCGGGAGCATGCGCCGCGTGATCGCCCGCTCGATCGCGGCACGCACGCCGCCAACGCGCGGCGTTCGCGTCTCGATCGTCACGCGCGCCTGCCGCGGTGCGGTCTCGGCCACGGTGAAGGTGGTCACGACGCCCGTAGCGGGGTAGCTCTCCACCAGCACGCGGCCCGGCACCGGTTCGGTCACCTCGCCACGCAGCGTCACGGTCTGCCCCAGCACCGTCATCGTGAAGCGAATGCGAGTGCCGGCGCCCACCCCTCCCTCCTCCACGATGATGGGGCCGAACCATTTCTTCGGAACGATGTGCGGGTGACCGTTGCGGTAGTCGGCGATTGCCGTGTAGCAGGCCTGCGCCGCTGCAGAGATGACCGCTGAGACCGCCACTGTGTAGGTCGTCGGGGAAGAAGTCATGCGAGGGAAGTTGCGCGGGCTCGGTATTCACGTCCAGCACCGTCCCGATGCGGCGCGGGCATGAGACTGGCGCAAGGCGCACGCATGACTGGCTTCGTGAAGGTGCGCGGCGCGCGCGAGCACAATCTCAAGGACGTGAGCCTCGAGATCCCCCGCGACGCGCTCGTCGTGTTCACCGGCGTCTCCGGATCGGGCAAGTCGTCGCTCGCCTTCGGCACGCTCTACGCCGAGGCGCAACGACGATACCTCGAGTCGGTGGCACCGTACGCGCGTCGGCTGTTCCATCAGATGGGCGTGCCGGAGGTGGACGCGATCGACGGGCTCCCTCCCGCCGTCGCGCTCCAGCAGCAGCGCGGCGCGCCGACGACGCGTTCGTCGGTCGGCAGCGTGACGACGCTGTCGAACCTGCTGCGCATGCTCTACTCGCGCGTCGGCGACTACCCGCGCAGCCAGCCGCACCTCGAGGCCGAGGCCTTCTCGCCCAACACCCCGGCGGGCGCCTGCCCGAACTGTCACGGCCTGGGCCGCGTGTACGAGGTGACGGAGCAATCAATGGTGCCCGATCCGTCGCTCACCATTCGCGAGCGCGCGATCGCCGCCTGGCCCAGTGCGTGGCAGGGGCAGAACCTGCGCGACATCATCACCACGCTCGGCTACGACGTCGACACGCCGTGGCGCGACCTGCCGAAGAAGGATCGGAACTGGCTGCTGTTCACCGACGAGCAGCCGCAGGTGCCGGTGTATGCAGGCTACACGCACGAGGAAGTGAAGCGCGCGATCCGGCGTCGCGAGCCCCCCGACTACCAGGGCACCTTCACAGGGGCGAAGAGGTACGTGCTCCAGACTTTCGCCACCACGCAGAGCGCGTCGATGAAGCGGCGCGTCGCGCAGTACATGGTGGGCACCGACTGCCCGGTATGTCACGGCAAGCGGCTGCGGCGTGAATCGCTGTCGGTGAAGTTCGCCGGGCTCGACATCGCCGAGATGTTGCGCCTGCCGATGGGAAAGCTTGCCGATATCATGCGCCCCTTCGCCGATGGCGATTCACCGGACGAGCGGCGTCTGGCGAAGGACCACCCGGAGAAGGTGATCGTCGCCGAACGGATCGCGTGCGACCTCATCGAGCGGCTGACGGTGCTGCTGGATCTGGGACTCGGCTATCTCTCGCTCGATCGCAGCACACCCACACTCTCGCCGGGCGAGCTGCAGCGCCTTCGACTGGCGACGCAGGTGCGCTCCAATCTGTTCGGCGTCGTGTACGTGCTCGACGAGCCGTCAGCGGGGCTGCATCCAGCGGATACGGAGTCGCTGCTCGTCGCGCTCGAACAGCTCAAGCAGTCCGGCAACTCGTTGTTCGTCGTCGAGCACGAGCTGGACGT
>DASSIC010000407.1:0-2789 GCA_035692325.1 Gemmatimonadaceae bacterium
CGCCGGCGGCGCCCAATCTCGCCGTGGCGACCAGCGTCCCGAAGGTGCTGACCGAGATTGCCCTGCCGAACGGCATGCTGATGCAATTGATCAACGGCACCGGCTACGATGTCGATCCGTTGACCGGCGCACCGGCACCACCCGAAGTCGTCACCCTCGGCACGACCGAGATCTGGCAGATCGTCAACGCCACGGTGGACACGCACCCGATCCACCTGCACCAGACGGTCTTCAAGGTGCTCGATCGCCAGAAGATCGGCATCAGCCAGTACCTGGGGAAGGTGCAGAAGGGGAAGGCGATGCCCGATCCCACGCCGTTCCTGAAGGGCGCGCCGATCCCGGCGGGTCCGGACGAAGCGGGCTGGAAGGAGACGGTTCGCGCGAATCCCGGCGAGGTGACACGCATCGCCATGAAGTGGGCCGGCTTCTCCGGCAACTACGTGTACCACTGCCACATCCTCGAGCACGAGGAGCACGACATGATGCGGGCGCTCGTGATCAATCCCGCGATCGTCTGAGGCATCATCATCGGGTGGCACGCCGCACCTTGGACGTGCCACCCAGGGAGGAACCATGCGCACACGTGGCGGACGGTGGTCGAGGGGACGCTCCGGCTTCACGCTCATCGAGCTGCTGGTGGTGATCGTGGTGCTCGGGGTGCTCGCATCACTCGTGGCGCCGAACATCTTCCGCCACGTCGGCACGGCAAAGGAAACCACCGCGCGCGCACAGATCGAGATGCTCGGCGCCGCGCTCGACGCCTACCGGCTCGACACCGGCCGTTATCCGACGACGGAGCAGGGACTCGCCGCCCTGTGGCAGGAGCCGACGACGGAGCCGCGCTCGACGAACTGGCGCGGTCCCTATCTGCGCAAGGCGGTGCCGCTCGATCCATGGGGCCACGCGTACCTGTATCGCGCCCCCGGCTCGGCGAGCGGCGGAGGCTACGATCTGCTGTCGAGTGGTGGTGATGGACTGGTGGGTGGCGAGGGTGAGAACGCGGACGTCGTGAGCTGGAAGTGAGGGCTCATGTCTCGTCCCGCCCCCCGCCCCGCGAGCACCCGGCGCCAGAGAGGACACACGCTCTGGGAGATGCTGCTGGTGCTCGCGATCATGGCCACGATCGGCGCGATCGTCGCGCCGGCGGTGGTGGCGCCGGCGAGCAGCAAACGAACCGACGTCGCGCGCACGGCGCAGGGGCTCGTCGACCTGCTGGTGCACGCGCGGAGCACGGCGATGGATCGCGGCACATCGGTTCGCGTCGTGCTCGATCCGAACATGGCGCACGTCTGGACCTTCGCACTCGACCGCGGCGAGCTTCGGCTCGTTGGCGATGATCGCCTCGCGCAGAGCGCGAGCGTCGAGCTGGTGGCGAATGGGCCACGCGTGCGCTTCACCTTCGACGCCAGCGGCGCGGCGTCGGGAGAGCCACTGGTGGTGCGCGGCACGAGCGGCGCGCGCCGCATCGTCATCGACCCTTGGTCGGGAGCGGCCCATGCCGATTCGCTCTAGACGCGGCATCGTGCTGCTCGAGGCGATCGCGGCGCTGCTCGTCATCGGGCTCACGTCGGCGGCGGCGCTCGAGCTGTTCGGCGCCCACCTGCGTGCCGTGCGGCGGGCAACTGCGCTCGTGACCGCGGTGGCGCTCGCGCAGGACAGGCTGACGGCCATACGCCTGAGCGACGCGGAGCGCCTCACCCGTCTCCCCGACTCGCTGGCCTATGGCCGGTACGCTCCGCCGCTCGACGCGTATCGGTGGCTCGCCACCGCCGAGCGCGCGCGTGACGAAGCGCTGATTCAGATCGCCGTGACGGTGACGTGGGATGGCGGCAGCTACGCGCTCGCGACCTACGAGAGCGCGCCGCCCACACCGGAGCGTGCACCATGATCCGCCGCGGCATGACCGTTCTGGAATTGCTGGTGGCGCTCACCGTCACCGGGCTGGCGGCGAGCATCGGCGCCGCCACCCTCGCGCTGCTGGCGGATCGGCGCGCGCCGCTGCTGGAGACGGCGAGTGCCAGCGAGAACGCCGCGGCGGCGCGACGCACGGTCATCGACTGGATCGAGGGCGCGCACGCCGCGCCCTCGCCGTTCAGCGGGAACGCGCCGGCAGTATTCCAGCTGCTCGATCGCACCGTGCAGGGGCAGGCGCGCGACGAGCTGCTGTTCACGACCAGCGCACCGACGCCGCTCGGCAAGGGCGACGCGCTCGTGCGTCTGTATGTCGACGCCACCGAACGCACGACGCAGCATGGGCTGGTGGCCGAGCTGTCGGAGTATCCCGGCGGACCGGGCATGCGCATGCAGCTCGATTCCACGGTCACGGAGCTCGACGTCCGCTGCCTCACCGATCTCGTGGGGACGAGACGCTGGGTGCCGAGCTTCCTGTCGTCCCAGGTGGCGCCGCGGGGCGTGGAGCTGCGCCTGCGTTCCGCGCGCGCAGACAGGTTGCATCCTCTGCTTCGTCTGCCGATTCGCGTCGTCGTGGAGGCCGGACGATGAGCGCCTCACCTCGACGCGGCTTCGCGCTGCTCGCGGCGCTGGCGCTCATGATCACGATCTCGGGCGTGGTGCTCGAGCTGAGCGCGACGGCGCGGCCGCGCCGGCTCGCTGCGGCGGGTGCCGCCGAGCGGGTCGCGGCGACGACGGTCGCGACCGCAGGGGGGGAACGCGCTCACGCGCTGCTGAAGAAGCTGGAGCCCGTATCCCCAGGCCGTCTCACGCGCGATCCGCTCGCCAGGCCCGACCCCTGGTCGCCGGCGATCGGTCTGACGATCGGGCCGGCCACG
>DASSIC010000408.1:0-2443 GCA_035692325.1 Gemmatimonadaceae bacterium
GTAGTGCTCGTACCGTGCGCGGGCCTCGCCCGGGGTGTCGAAGTCGTTCGCGCCGGATGCCGCATCCACGAGCAGGGAGTCGGGCACACTGGCCACGACGTCGCGGATCGCGCCGCCCGCGAGGGCGGCCACGCATGCGTCGTCCGCCTCGGCCAGGTCCCCACTCTGGCGCAGCAGCACGTGCGAGCGAATGAGCGGAAACCTGTTGCGCGTGCGTTCCTCGTCCACCGACCCCCAGTCGTGATGCGCGTACAGCGCGGCGCCGTGATCGATCAGCCAGGGGCGGCGTTGCCAGACGAGGAGGTTCGGGTTGCGCGCCGTGCGATCGGGGTTGGTCGTGAAGGCGTCGAGCCACACGATGCGCGCTGCGAGGTCCGCCGGTACGAGCGAGCCGGCGGCCGACAGGTCGAAGTTGAAGGCGCCGTCGAGGTAGCGGTTGCCGACGTTGATGCCGTGGCTCTTTCGGAGCAGGTCCTGGATCTCCGGATCGGGCTCGCTGCGGCCGAAGCGCGCGGAGATCTCCACGAGCGCGAGCTCGGGGGTGGGCAGGCCAAGTCGCAGCGCGAGACCGCCGACGATCAGCTCAGCGACGAGGACCTTGGTCCCCTGCCCCGCGCCGCGAAACTTCACGACGAACAGCCCGCCCTCTTCGGTGTCGACGACGGCCGGCAGCGAGCCGCCCTCGCGCAACGGCTGGACGTAGCGCGTCGCGCAGAATGTGGAGAGCCCGGACACTACTTGTGCACGTCGGTCTCGTGACGGTCGCCGTGACTCGGCGGCTCCGAGATGACGAGGAACTCCACGTCGGCGGTGGTGTCGTTGATCGCCTGATGCGCCGTGCCCTGCGGGATCTCGATCCCCGTGCGCGTCTGAAGACTGTGCGTCACCCCTTCCACCTCGATCGTGAGCGTGCCGGACAGCACGTAGAAGAACTGGCGGGATCGCGCGTGCCAGTGGCGCTTCTCACTGGTACCGGGGGGCATCCGCTCCTCGATCACGCTCAGGTTCTGGGCGCGTACCAGGTGCCAGCCCTGGCAGCCGTCGCCCCAGCCGTACTGCTGTCCAACCGCTTTCGACGTCGGCTTCGGGATCATCGGCATCTCCTCCTCGCGGACGCGGAAGATGCTCGTCGGGCTGGCTCCGGGCCAGTCAGTCGGCGCGCCGCAGCGACGCGCTGATCGCACCGGTGCGCGTAGCGATGCCGCTCACCACGCTCACGGTGTGAAAGCTCCTGGGCTTGACCGAGCGCACTCAGCCAGAAGACTCGGCGAAACACGGGAAAAGCGATCTAACGCCATGTCCTTCATCACCTTAGATGATTCGCACCCGCGTTGACGCGGAGTACAATACCGACTACTTTACTCCAGTATCGCCGACGGTCGAGCGCGCGTGACGTCAGCCGCGACCCTGACCGCCCCACCGTGACGCACGGCTGGCGAGGCGAGGCCCAATCCGGTCGGAGATCCGCAGTCCATGAGCTCGTCCATCGAAACGCTCGTCAATCGGGAGTATCAGTACGGCTTCGTCACCGACGTCGAGACCGATACGATCCCGCCCGGGCTGAGCGAGGAAGTCGTTCGCCTGATCTCGGCCAAGAAAGGGGAGCCGAGCTGGCTCCTCGACTGGCGGCTGAAAGGCTACCGGCGCTGGCTGACGATGAAGGAGCCGCACTGGCCCAACGTCACCTTCACGCCGATCGACTACCAGAATCAGTCGTATTACTCGGCGCCCAAGTCGGTCACGCCGCTGCAGTCGCTCGACGACGTGGACCCCGAGCTGCTGCGCACCTACGAGAAGCTCGGCATCCCGCTCGCCGAGCAGAAGTTCCTCTCGGGTGTGGCCGTCGACGCGATCTTCGACTCCGTGAGCGTTGGCACGACGATGAAGACCGAGCTCGCCGAGCTGGGGATCATTTTCTGCTCGCTCGGTGAAGCGGTCAAGGAGCATCCCGACCTCGTCGAGAAGTATCTCGGCTCGGTGGTGCCGCACTCGGACAACTTCTTCGCCGCCCTGAACGCCGCGGTGTTCAGCGACGGCTCGTTCGTGTACGTCCCCAAGGGCGTGCGCTGCCCGATGGAGCTCAGCACCTACTTCCGCATCAACGCCGAGGGGACGGGACAGTTCGAGCGCACGCTGATCGTCGCCGACGAGGGCTCGTACGTGAGCTACCTCGAGGGGTGCACGGCGCCCAAGCGCTCGACGCACCAGCTCCATGCCGCGGTCGTGGAGCTCGTGGCGCTCAAGGACGCGACGATCAAGTACTCGACGGTGCAGAACTGGTATGCCGGCGACAAGGAAGGAAAGGGCGGCATCTACAACTTCGTGACGAAGCGCGGCAAGTGCGCCGGCGCGAACTCGAAGATCTCGTGGACGCAGGTCGAGACGGGCAGCGCGATCACCTGGAAGTATCCGAGCGTCATCCTGCAGGGCGACAACTCGACCG
>DASSIC010000409.1:0-4821 GCA_035692325.1 Gemmatimonadaceae bacterium
GATGGACGACGAGGCGACTGCCAGCTCACGAGGAGGAGCCGACGCCGTCGCTCCTGGCACCGCTGAATCCTTCGTCGCCACGTGCACCGGCGCTCGAGGCGCGGCGTTGCTCCCCCCGACGACGGCGACCGTGGCCGTGTCGCGCGCGCTGGCCGCGCCGCGCTGGAGCACGGCGACCGACGTTCCGCCCGCGGCGAGCAGCGCGATGGCCGCGGCGGCGCGCCAACCGCCCCACATGCGCGGGGCCGCGGCGCGATACGGAGGGATGGCCGCGGCGATGACCGCGACATCTACCGTGGGACCGCGCCGGAGCGATGACCGCATGGCGCGCAGCAGCGCGAGCTCGGCCTGGCAGTCGGCGCAGTCGCGGACATGTGCCTCGACCTCGCGGCGCACCGCCGGCGCGAGCCGGTCGTGCAGCAGATCGGGCAGCAGGTCCCGCACTTCGCCATTTGGACAATCACTCATCGACCAGCTCCTTGATGGCGCGCATGGCGTTGTGGTAGTGCACCCGCGCTGCCCCTTCCGTGGTGCCGACCGTGTCGGCGATCTCCTTGTACGACATCCCTTCGCTCACTCGAAGCACGAATACTTCCCGCTGTGTCGGCGTCAATCGCGCCACGGCAGCCTGCATTCGCTGCTCCGTCTCGTCCGCCACCACCGTGTCCAGCGGATCGAACTCGGTTCGGACGTCGGCGTCCTGCACCTCCACCTGCTCGCCCCGCCGCCGATCGGCGCGTCGGTGATCGAGCACCAGACGCCGGGCGATGGTGAAGAGCCACGTCCTGAGCGAGCTGTCGCCGCGAAATCCGTCGATCGATCCGAAGGCGCGAACGAAGGTCTCCTGGACGACGTCCTCCGCGTCGTGCCGTGCGCCGAGGCTTCCCACGAAGCGGGTGACTGCTGTAGCGTGCCGTTCGACGAGCAGCGTCGCCGCCCTCTGATCGCCCCCCTTCCAGCGGGCGACGAGATCGAGGTCGGTGCGGTCGTCAGCGTGGTCACGGGCTCCGGTGGCGGCGTCAGTCATTCAGTCCGCGTGTTGGACGCAGCATGGCTGGCGACGTTAAGGCGCTGGCGACCCCGTGGCATTGGGATAACATACGCGGTGGCTTGACCTCTCTCATCCACCTCTGGTGCCTTCACGGATCCTGCGGATCGCGCATCGCGGCATGCCGCGCCTGGCGCGCGAAAACACCCTTCCGTCGTTCGAGCTGGCGATCGACGCCGGCGCCGACGGCCTCGAGCTGGACGTCCACGCCACCGCCGACGGCGTGGTCGTCGTACACCACGACGAACGACTGGCGGCAGGACCCGCGATCGCGTCGCTCACGCTCGGCGAGCTCCGCCGGCACGAGGCGGCGCCGGGCGTTCCGATTCCTACACTCGCTGAGCTGTGCGAGCTCGTGCGCGGCCGTGTGACCCTGTTCGTGGAGATCAAGGGCGCCGGGATCGAGCGCACGGTGCTCGATGTGCTCGCCAGCTACGAGGGCGACGCCGCGATCCACAGCTTCGATCATGCGCTGATCGCTCGCATCGCGCGCCAGGATACGGCCCGCCGGCTGGGCATCCTCCTCGAGGAGCTCGCTGTGAGCGTCACGCAGGCCATGGAGACCACTGGCGCGCGCGACGTGTGGCCACACTGGTCATTGGTCTCCACTGCCCTCGTGGACCAGGTGCACGCGGCAGGGGGCCGCGTCATCCCGTGGACGGTCAACGAGCCGGCGCGTGCCCAGGCCCTCGCGTCGCTGGGCGTCGATGCACTCTGCGGCGACGACGTCCGCCTGCTCGAAACCGAGTGATCGCACTGGCCGGTGTCCGGCGCAGCGCATAGCTTGACGCCGCTCGTCCAACCCGCGTCACCCTCCATCCCAGGACAGTCCGCACGATGCGTCATTCCGTCATCGCGCTCGCCGTCGGGCTCGTCGCCAGCGCGTGCACCTCAGGGCGCGCGCAGGAAGCGACGCCGGCCCCCACGCCGGTACAAGCCCGCGCCACCGACACCGTTCGCGTCGCCTCGATGCCGGGCGGTGTTTCCACCCCGAACGCCGATCCGTTCCCGAGCACCTATCGGCCCTTCCCGTCCCGTGCGACGCTCATTCGCAACGTCACGATCCTCACCGCGGCCGGTCCGACGATCCGCAACGGCAGTGTGCTGCTTCGCGATGGCAAGATCGCCGAGGTCGGCGCAACCGTGTCCGCGCCGGGCGATGCGCTCGTGATCGACGGCGCGGGCAAGTACGTCACGCCGGGGATCATCGACACGCACTCGCACATCGGTGCGGGGGGCGTGCCGAGCGACAACGGGACGCAGACGAACGACGTCAACGAGGCGACATCGCCGGTGACGGCGAACGTGTGGGTGGAGCATTCGGTCTGGCCGCAGGATCCGCAGTTCCCGCGCACCCTCGCCGGCGGCGTGACGACGATCCAGGTGCTCCCCGGCTCGGCGAACCTGATCGGCGGTCGCAGCGCGACGCTCAAGGTCGTCCCGTCGCGCACCGTGCAGGGGATGAAGTTCCCCGGCGCGAAGTACGGGTTGAAGATGGCGTGCGGCGAGAACCCGAAGCGGGTGTACGCGCAGCGCGGGCCGTCGACGCGTATGGGCAACGTGGCGGGATACCGCGCGGCGTGGATTCAGGCGGAAGCGTATCGCCGTCGTTGGGACAAGTGGAACGCCAACCATCAGGGCGATCCCCCGACGCGCGATCTCGGCCTCGAGACGCTGGCGGAGGTGCTGCGCGGCAACATCCTCGTCCACAATCATTGCTATCGGGCCGACGAGATGGCGCAGATGATCGACATCGCGAAGGAGTTCGGCTACAAGATCCGCTCCTTCCATCACGGCGTGGAGGCGTACAAGATCGCCGACCTGCTCGCGGCCAACGACATCGGGGCGAGCGTCTGGGCAGACTGGGGCGCCTTCAAGCTCGAGGCGGCGGACGGCATTCGTGGCAACATGGCACTGCTCACAAGGGCCGGCGTGCGAACCATCATGCACTCGGACGATGCCTCCGGTGAGCAGCGGCTGAATCAGGAAGCGGCCAAGGCGATGGCCGAGGGCAACCGCATCGGCGTGCCGATCACGGAGGACGATGCGATCAAGTGGATGACGATCAACCCCGCGTGGGCGCTTGGCCTCGACGGGGTCACCGGCTCGCTCGAGAAGGGCAAGAATGCGGACGTGGTGCTCTGGTCGGGCGATCCATTCAGCGTGTACTCGCGCGCCGAGAAGGTGTGGATCGACGGCGCCATGATGTTCGACCGGCTGGATCCGTCGCAGCAGTGGCGCACGGACTTCGAGCTCGGATTCGTGCCGGTCAACCGTGGAGGAGTCAAGTGATGCGCGCCCAGTCCCTGCTCGTCGCCGCGCTGGTCGCGGCGGCGCCCATCGCCAGCGCCCAGACGATCGCCATCACCGGCGGCAAGGTCTATCCGGTGAGTGGACCGGTGATCGAGAACGGCACCGTCCTGATGCGCGACGGCAACATCGTCGCCGTCGGCGCGAACGTCGCCGTGCCCGCCGATGCACAGCGCATCGACGCGACCGGCAAGGTGGTCACGCCGGGGATCGTCAACGCGGCGACGCAGCTCACGCTCGTCGAGATCGGCGCCGTGGGCAGCACCCGCGAAGGTCAGGCGCGTGGTCACGAGGGGATCGCCGCGGCATATCGTCCGTGGGAAGGGCTGAACCCCACGTCGGTGCTCATCTCCCCCGCGCGCAACGCGGGCGTCACTACGGTGCTCGTGACACCGTCCGGCGGTCTGATCGCCGGCCAGGTCGGGGTCGTGCACCTCGTTTCCGGCACGGCTGCCGACATGCTGCTCAAGGCGCCGGTCGCCATGGTTGCGTCGCTGGGACCGGCGCGTGGCCCGAACGCCATGCCGCGCGCCGAGACGATCATGCGTCTGCGGGAGATCCTCGACGATGCACGCGTGTATCGGACGCGTCGGGCCGACTTCGAGCGCGCACAGACGCGCGCGCTCGCGGCTGGCCGGCTGGATCTCGAGGCGCTGCTGCAGGTGCTCGACGGCCGGATCCCGATGCTCGTGGAAGCCGACAAGGCGAGCGACATCGAAGCGGCGATGAAGCTGGCGCGCGACTACGGCTTCAAGCTGATCATCCTCGGCGGCGCCGAGGCATGGCAGGTCGCCGAGAAGCTGGCGGCGGCGCGCATTCCGGTGCTCACCGGCGCGATGAACAACATTCCGGAGAGCTTCGTCGCGCTGGGCCAGCGGCAGGAAAACGCCGGCATTCTCAGCAGGGCCGGGGTGCCGGTCGTCGTCGTGGGCAATGCCGGCGGCGGCGACGAGGAAGCGTTCAACGTGCGCAACGTGCGCTTCGAGGCGGGCAATGCCGTGGCGTACGGCATGGACTGGAACGCCGCGCTGCGCTCGATCACGCTCACGCCGGCCGAGACCTTCGGCGTGGCGGACCACGTCGGCTCGCTCGCGCCAGGGAAGATGGCGGACGTCGTGATCTGGAGCGGCGACCCGCTCGACTTCGCGTCGCAGCCGGAGCACGTGTTCGTGCGCGGCCAGGAGCTGCGCCAGCCGTCGCGGCAGGATCTGCTGGAGGAGCGTTACAAGACGCTGCCGCCTTCGTACAGAAGGCCGTAAGTGGATGAGCAGTGAGGCAGTGAGGCAGTGAGGCAGTGAGGCGGTCACGGCCTCACCGCTTCACCGCTTCACCGCTTCACCGCTTCACCGTTTCTCGGCAGTGACAGGGTGAACACCGACCCCTGCCCCTCGCTGCTGCTGACGGTGAGCTCGCCCTGCATCGCACGCGCGAGCTGACGGCTGATCGCGAGCCCGAGGCCGACC
>DASSIC010000410.1:0-2378 GCA_035692325.1 Gemmatimonadaceae bacterium
CGAGCAGCGCGACATCGCGCCAGCTCGAGCCCGGATTGCCGGTCGCGGTGGCGACGACGGTTCCCAGCGTGAGCACGCTGAACCCCGTGGACCACCCCAGGTAGGGCACGAGCAGCGGGTTTCTCGCGGCGAGCCACGCACGCAGCGTTGGCGGGAGCGCGGGACGCGTCTCCACGGGCGGCGCGAGGGCCGCCGCGAGCGCTTCGCCATCGGCGAATCGAGCGGCGGGATCGCGGGCGAGGCACCGGTCGATCGCCGCAGCGAGCGCGGGCGACAGTCCGGGCGCCGCGGTCATGACGCTCGGCGGCGCCTCCGTGGCCTGCCGCACCATGAGCGCGTGCAGGTTCGACGAATCGAACGGGAGGCGCCCGCTCACCGCGACATAGCCCACGACGCCGAGCGAGTAGATGTCGCTCCGTCCGTCGACCAGCCCGCTCGCGGCTTGTTCCGGGCTCATGAAGTGCGCGGTGCCCATGATGCGCCCGGGATCGGTGTCCGACACCACGCCATCGCCGCCGTGTGCGATGCCGAAGTCGGTGACCAGCGCGCGTCCCGTCCCCGCTTCGAGCAGGATGTTGTCCGGCTTCACGTCGCGATGCACGATGCCGCGGCCATGCGCATACGCCAGCGCCCACGCCACCTCACGCAGCACGCGCATCGCTTCGGTCGGGGGCAGCGGTCCCTCGCGTCGCAGCCGCTCGCCGAGCGTCTCGCCCGCGACGTAGCTCATGACGAAGAAGACGAAGCCGCCCGCCTCGCCGACGCGGTGAATGGGGACGATGTGCGGATGCGACAGCCCCGCGGCCATGCGTGCCTCGCGAAGGAAGCGCTCGCGCGATGCCGGCTGTCGCACGAGATGCATGGGGAGGACCTTGATGGCGACGTCCCGGTCGAGCTGGACGTCGCGAGCCAGGTACACGATCCCCATCCCGCCGCGGCCGAGCTCGCGGTCCAGCGAGTATTCGCCGGCGAGGGCGGTCTGCAGCGCGATGAAGTCCGGCGACGGTTGTGTAGTCATGCCTCCTCTACGCCCCCCACCGACGCGGGTTTCGCGCCCGCGCGACCCGCCCTACGCCCCGAACGGACGCTCGCCGGCCTCTCGGACCACGGGCATCTGCAGCGGCGCACCAGCGAGCTGGTCGGTCACCGGCATGTCGGAGCCCGGCGTGTCGAACGTCCCCTCCCAGCGCGCCATCACGACGGTCGCGAGGCAGTTGCCGACGAGGTTGATCGACGTCCGCGCCATGTCCATCAGTGCATCGACGCCGAGGATCACCGCCACGCCCTGCAGCGGGAGGCCGAACTGCTGGAGCGCTCCCGCGAGGATGACCAGCGACGCGCGCGGCACCGCGGCGACGCCCTTGCTCGTGAGCATGAGCGTCAGCATCATCACGATCTGCGTCGAGATCGGCATGTCGATCCCGGCCGCCTGCGCGACGAACACCGACGCCAGCGCGAGATACAGCGTGCTGCCGTCGAGGTTGAACGAGTAGCCGGTGGGCAGCACGAACGACACGATGCGCCGCGGCACGCCGAGCTTCTCCATCCGCTGCAGTGCCAGCGGAAGCGCGGCCTCGGACGATGCGGTGGTGAATGCGATCAGCCACGGCTCCTTCGTCGCCTGCCAGAAGCGGCGGATGGGCACCTTGAAGATGATCGCGATCGGCACCAGCACGAGCAGCACGAAGACGATGAGCGCCCCGTACAGCGTCAGCACCAGCACGCCGAGGTTGCGCAGCACGCCGAGGCCGCTCTTGCCGACGGTCACGGCGATCGCCGCGCCGATGCCGAACGGCGCGAACTTCATCACGATGCCGACGAACTTGAACATCACCTCGCTCAGGCTCTCGCAGAACGAGAGCATGAAGACCTTCGCCGGCCCCTGCACCTGCGACAGCGCGACGGCGAAGATGATGGCGAAGAAGACGATCTGGAGCACCTCGTTCTTCGCCGCGGCCTCGAAGAAGCTCTGCGGCACCGTGTGCTCGATCACGCCGGCGAACGTCGTGTGCGTCTTCGCCAGCTCGGCCCCCGTCTCCGACGTGGCCGCGGTGATGTTCACCCCGCGTCCCGGCTTCACGATGTTGACCGCGAGCAGCCCGACGACGAGCGCCAGCGTCGTCACGATCTCGAAGTAGACGATGGAGCGGAACGCCAGCTTGCCGACGCGCTTCATGTCGTCGCCATGGCCGGCGATGCCGACGACGAGCGTGGCGAACAGCAGCGGCACGATCAACGACTTGATCATGCGCAGGAACACCGACGACAGCACCTGGAGGTCGGAGGCCTCGAAGCCGCCGACCCCCTCGGGCTTGTCGGGGAACAGATATCCGATCACGATCCCGAGCACCATCGAGATCACGATCCACTGCGTCTGC
>DASSIC010000411.1:0-7197 GCA_035692325.1 Gemmatimonadaceae bacterium
GCGCAGGCGACGCTGCAGTCGGCGATGCAGGCGGTGAACGAGGGCGCGTTCTACTACATCCAGAAGCCGTTCCGCAACGACGAGCTGCTGGCGATCCTCAAGCGCGCCGCCGAGCACCGCGAGCTGCGCGTCGAGAACCGCTCGCTCAAGCAGGAGATCAAGCGGCGCGAAGGACCAGCCGGTGCGCGACCGGTCGGCAACAGTCGCAGCTGGCTCGACGTGCTTCGTCTCGCCGAGACGGTCGCTCCCACCGAGTCGACGGTGCTCATCCAGGGCGAGTCGGGGACCGGTAAGGAAGTCATCGCGCGCTACATCCATGAGCTGTCGGCGCGCGCCGACCGGACGTTCGCCTCGATCAACTGCGGTGCGCTCCCCGAAAGCCTGCTCGAGAGCGAGTTGTTCGGTCACGTGAAGGGATCGTTCACCGGTGCCATCAAGGACAAGAGCGGGCTGTTCACCGCGGCCGCCAAGGGAACGTTCTTCCTCGACGAAATCGGCGAGACGACGCCGGCCACGCAGGTCAAGCTGCTGCGCGTCCTGCAGCACCGTGAGGTCATTCCCGTCGGCGCGACCGATCCGCAGCCGATCGACGTGCGGCTCATCGCCGCGACCAACCGCGAGCTGGAAGAGGAGATCCGGCGCGGTTCCTTCCGCACCGATCTGTATTACCGCCTCAACGTCATCGCACTGCACCTGCCGACGCTCCGTCAGCGCGCCGATGACATCCCCCTGCTCGCCGAGCACTTCCTCGCGCGCACGGCGGAGGCACGACAGGAGTCGCAGAAGTCGCTTTCATCCTCCGCGCTCGACGCCCTGTCCGCTTACACCTGGCCTGGAAACGTCCGCGAGCTGGAGAATGCGCTGGAACGCGCGGTGATCCTCACCCCCGGCGACGAGATCCAGCCGTCGGCGCTGCCGGAGCGGGTGACGCAGCGCGTGAGCGAGCCGCTCGTGGCCGAGCGCACGCCGTCGAACCCGACGCTGGAGGCGGTGGAGCGCGCATACATCATGTGGGTGCTGCAGAGCGAGAGCGGCAACAAGAGCCGCGCCGCCGAGGTGCTGGGGATCGACCCCTCCACCCTGTACCGGAAGCTCTCGCGCTACGGCGTGGAGGCATGACGGCCGTCGCGCTCGAGGCGACGCGTATCCGGGTCCGCACGTCCACGCTGCTGGCGGGGGCGGTCGTCGTCATCGCCACGCTCGTCGCGTGGTGGGCGAACATGCCGTACGTCGTCGGCGTCTGGCACGACGACGGGGTGTATGCGCTGCTCGGACGCGCGATCGCGGCGGGGCAGGGGTTCCACTACACGCAATTTCCCGGCGCCCCCGCGGCGACGCACTATCCGCCGCTCTACCCGCTGCTGCTCGCGGTGGTGTGGCGGCTCGCGCCGTCGTTTCCCGACAACATCGCCGCGTTCCTCGCGGTCAACGCAGTCCTGGTCGGCGTCGCCGCACTCGGGATGTCTCGGTTTCTCTCGCGCCGGCTCGGATGGCGAGATGAAGCGGCGGCGGGCCTCGCGCTCCTTGCATCGCTGACCACACCCATCCTCGCGTTGTCGGGTGCGGTGCTCTCCGAGTCGCTCTTCCTCGCCGCGTGCTGGCCGGCATTGGCCGCCGCCGAGCGCGCCGTCGCCCCTGACGCCGGTCGGCGCGACGCGGTGACGGCGGGCGCGGTGATCGGCGTGCTGATGCTCGTCCGCACGCACGCCGTCGCGCTGGCGCTCGCGCTCGCGCTGGTCCTCGTGACACGACGACGCTCCCTCGATGCGCTGCTGGCGATCGTCTCGGCGTTGGTGATCGTCATGCCGTGGCAGCTCTGGACGATGTTCGCCACGCCGCGCGTGCCGGCGCTGTTCGAGGGCGCGTACGGCAGCTACCTGGGCTGGTTCGTCACGGGTGTGCGGGAGGGCGGCATCCCCTTCGTCGCCGCGACGGCGCGCCTCAATCTCACCGAGCTGTGGCTGCTGGTACAAGATCGCGTGATCCCTGCCGACGCCGCGTTCCCCCGCATCCTCGCGGCGGCATTCCTACTGGTGCTCGTCGCGATCGGCGCGTGGGCGCTGTCGCGGCGCGCTCCCGTGACCGCCTGGTTCCTCGCCGCTTATCTCGCGATCGTCGTGGTGTGGCCGTACACCCCGTGGCGATTCCTGTGGGTGGTGTGGCCGATCGTGCTCATGTGCGCCGCTGTCGGGGCGTGGTGGCTCTGGCACGCGAGCGCGCCGTCGCGGACTCGGGTGCTCGCGGCACTCGTCGTCGCGCTGCCGGCATTCGGGATGCTCCGCACGGAGTGGTACGCGTACGAGGCGCGTGCGTGGGCGGCACCGGCGATCCAGGCCGGGGCGCAGATCACGCCGATCGTCGCCTGGGTCGGGCGCAACACCGCGCAGTCCGACATCGTGCTCGCGGAAGGCGAGCAGGTCGTCACGCTGTTCACCGGCCGCCTTGCCGGACCGACGGCCTCATTCTCGGCGCTCGAGTACGTCGTGCCGCGATCGCGAGCGGCAAGCACGGCCGAACTGCGCACGATGATCGCGCAGACGTCAGCGCGCTACGTCCTGCCACTGGCACCCGAGCAGCTCGAGGCTGCGCGTGCGCTGGCGGGTGAGCGCCCGGGGCTTCGTCCCGTGGCGGCGCTTCCGCGCAGCACCGTGTTCGAGGTGGTGCGATGACGGCCGCGACCCTCGAACGGGCAGCGCCCGTCGACCGGTCGACGAGAGAGTCGCTGCGCGCTTCGATCGACTGGTGGCGGCTGGGTCTCGCGCTGGTGGGCGCGCTGGCGCTCGCCGCGGGGCTGGCCGTCGTGGACGCGCGGCCGGTGGGCGTCGTGCACGACGACGCCATGTACGTGATCCTCGCGCGCGCCCTCGCGTCGGGCGAGGGCTATCGCTTCCTCAATCTGCCGGGCGCTCCCCCGGCGACGCACTTCCCGCCGGGATATCCCGCGCTGCTCGCGGTCGTCTCGACGTTTGCTCCCGCATTTCCGGGTAACGTCGTGGTCTTCAAGGCGATCAACGCGATCTTCCTGGCTGCGGCCGCGATGCTCGTGGCGACCTTCGCGCGCTCGCGCGCGGTCGGAGCGCGGTGGGCACTGGCGGTCGGTGTCGTCACGGCGGTCAGCATCCCGCTGCTCGTGCTGGGGAGCATGGTGCTCTCCGAGCTGCTCTTTCTCGCGCTCGCCATGGCCCTGCTACCGGCGCTCGAGCGCTTCGCCGAGCAGGGAGGCACGCCGGCGCGCGCTGCCCTCTTGGGAGCGGCCATCGCGGCGTGCGCGATGGTGCGGTCGCATGGCGTCGTGCTGGTCCCCGCTGCGGTGCTCGTCCTCATGCAGCGTCGTCGGTGGCGCGAGGCGGGAATGCTCGGGATCGCGGCGGTCGTGTGTCTGCTCCCGTGGCAGCTCTGGAGCGCCGCACACTCGGGGCAGCTTCCCGCACCTCTGCTCGGCAACTACGACACCTACACCAGCTGGTGGGTCCGCGGCCTTCGCGTGATGGGCACGGGGATGGTGCCGGCGACACTGGAGAAGACCGTCCCCGAGACGCTCCAGATGCTGGCGGTGCTGTTCTCGCCATTGAGCGCCAGCGTCGCGCACGTGATCACGCTGCTGATGCTGGCGGTGCTGACCGCAGTGGGGGTCTGGTCGGTGCGGCGGCGCATGCCGGTGACGCTCCTCTTCCTGGCCGGCTACCTCGCGATCGTGCTCGTGTGGCCGTTCAATCCGTCGCGATTCATCTGGGGGATCTGGCCGCTGCTGCTGGTGCTCGTCGTGGCCGGTGCTCATGCTGCGATCGCGCATCCGAGCCACATCGCACGGCCGGCCCGCGCGCTGCTCCTCGTCTCGCTGGCCTGGGTGACGATGGGCTACGCGGCGTACGAGGTGCGCGGCGTGCGCGGCGCGTGGTGGTCGAGCATCGCCCGCGCCAATACCCAGCGGATCGCGCCCGCCGTGCGCTGGGCGGTGGAGCACACCGCACCAGACGAGCTGCTCGCCGCGGAGGACGAAGGCGCGATCTACCTCTATACGGGGCGCCGCGCCGTACCCGTGTTCTCGTTCACGACCGCCCAGTACCTGCGTGACCACTCGGCGGCCGAGAACGCAATGGAGGGGCTCGCGCCGATTCTGGGCGCGTATCCCGTCCGCACCGTGATCGTTGGAAGCCGCAAGACCGTCGACGCGGCCGATCATCTGGTCCATTCGCCACACCCGCTGCTCGCGCTCCGCGCGGATTTCCCCGGCGGCGTCGCCTATACCGTTCTTCCGAAATGACCACGCCACGTCTTCCTTCCGCTCACCTCACGCCGTCGATGGGCGTCCCGGCGCTCACGAAGCTCACCCTGGCGGCGAAGCCGCGCGAGTTGACGCCGCTCGACCCGGCAACGATGCGCCTGTCGGTGTTGATTCCGATCTACAACGAGCGGAACACGATCGAAACGATCCTCGACCGCGTGCATGCCTCACCCGTGCGAAAGGAGATCATCTGCGTCGATGACTGCTCCACGGACGGCACGCGCGAACGGTTGCAGGAGCTCCAGGCGGCGGGTTTCATCCACAAGCTGATCCTCCAGCCGGAGAATCGCGGGAAGGGCGCGGCCATCCGTACGGCACTCGCGGCGAGCACCGGCGAGATCATCATCGTACAGGACGCGGATCTGGAATACGATCCGCAGGACTGGCCTGCGCTCCTGCAGCCGATCATCGACGGGAAGGCCGACGCGTGCTTCGGCTCGCGATTCCTGGGTGGACCGCATCGGGTGCTCTACTACTGGCACTCCGTCGGGAACACCATCCTCACCACGTTCTGCAACATGCTGGTGAATCTGAACCTCACCGACATGGAGACATGCTACAAGGCGGTCCGAGGGGAGCTGGCGCGGAGCCTCACGCTGACGTCGGACCGCTTCGGTTTCGAGCCGGAGATCACCGCGCGGCTGGCACAGCGCGACGCCCGTATCTACGAGGTGCCCATCTCCTATGCCGGCCGCACCTACGCGGAGGGCAAGAAGATCAACTGGCGCGACGGCATCGCCGCGTTCTGGCACATGCTGCGGTTCGGTCTCACCCGATGACGCGTCGCGACCGCCTCGCCGCGACGACCGTGGCACTCTTCGCGCTCGCCGCGACGATCACGAGCCTCCGCCACGATTTCACCTTCGACGACGTCTACATCGTCCGGAACAATGCCCACGTGCACGCGCTGGGCAATCTGTGGAAGCTGTTCGGGCAGACCTACTGGCCCACGCAGCTCGGAGGTGACGGCTACCGACCGCTCGTGATGTCGTTGTTCACGCTGCAGTTCGTGGCGGGCAACGGCGCCTCCTGGGTGCTGCACCTCGGCAACATCGTGCTCGCGATGGCGACCGCGCTCGCCGTGTACTGGTGCGCGCGTGCCGTGCTTCCCGCGGCGGGCGCCTGGGTCGCCGGGGCCCTGTTCGCCGTGCATCCGGTGCATGTCGAGGTGACGGGCAACATCGTGGGACAGTCGGAGCTGCTGGTCGCGCTCTTCCTGTCGCTCGCGGTGGGCCACTACATCAGGGCGCGACGCCGCGGACTACTCGGCGCGCGCGACTCGGCGATCGTCCTCGCACTGTTCACGTGCGGGCTGCTCTCGAAGGAGCATGCGATCGTGCTTCCGGCGATTCTCGTCGCGGCGGAGCTCACCGTCATACGGGACCGGGCCTGGCGGCTCGCGTCACGCGAGGCGCGTGACGCGCGGGTGCTGGCGCTCTGCTTCGCGCTCATCATCGCCATCTGGTTCTACGTGCGCTCGGTCGTGCAGATGAACCTCACCGGCTTCGTGCCGTACCCCGTCTTCCTGTACCTGAAGATGGACGTGTTCGACCGGTTCGCGATGATGATGACCGAGATTCCGCGGGTCGCCCAGCTGCTGGTCTTCCCGACCCGGCTGAGCGGCGATTACTCGCCAGGCGAGGTGATCATCCCGCAGGGATTCGAGTTGGCGGAACTTCCCGGCATCTTCATCTGTGTCGGCGTGGTCGCACTGGCCATCGCGCTCCGGCGTCGCGCGCCCGTGGCGAGCTTCGGGCTGGCATGGGTGATTCTCAGCTACCTGCCGGTGAGCAACCTGTTGGTCGCAACCGGCTTCATCACGGCGGAACGGACTCTCTTCTTCCCGAGCATCGGCGTCGTGCTCGTGGCGGGCGCCGCGTTCGAGTGGTTCCGCGCGCGGGAGCGGGCGATCGACCGTCGCGCTGCCGCTGGCGTGGTCGCAGCGCTGCTCCTGCTCGGCGTCGTGCGCAGCATCGACCGGCAACGCGTGTGGAAGAACAACGACGTCTTCTTCGACCAGCTCGTGAAGGATGAGCCGAATGGATATCGCGCCCACTTCCTCCGCGGACGCCAGGTGGGTTCCCACACCCAGCTGCGGGAGACGGAGATGGAGTACAAGCGCGCGATCCGCCTCTTCCCCTATGATCTCTCCATGACGCTCGTGATCGCATCGGACTACCATCGCGCCGGCATGTGTGAGCCAGCCGTGGCCCTGCTGCGGTGGAGCTACTCGGTGGATCCGTCGATCACCGATGGCCGATATCAGTTCGTCGACTGCCTGGCCAAGATGGGTTTGTGGAGCGAGTCGCGCGACGCGGCGCTGGAAGGGCTGCGATACGTGGGCGGCAAGCAGTCGCGGGGAATGCGGCGCCAGGTCGCCAGCGCGGACAGCGCGCTCGGACGTCGTCCGTGGAAGTCGCAGCGGGCCTCCGTGAGCGCGTGGCAAAGTGCTAGGGATATTGCAGAATCCCAGCACGGCGCACGGTAGCAGCGGGTGGTGCGACCCTGTAAGTGACTGTGGCGCAACAGGTTGGGAAAATCACCGATCCGGACCATCCCTTGCCTTGTGCGGGGTCGTCACTGGTCCGTCAAAATGCAGGGTCGGCGATGGAGTCGACATCATTTCGCCAACAAAAGGGAATCCCATGACCAAGAATCTGCGCAAGGGCTTTACGCTCATCGAGCTCCTGATCGTCGTCGTGATCATCGGCATTCTGGCCGCGATCGCGATCCCGAAGTTCGCCAACACGAAGACCAAGGCCTACACGGCTGCGATGAAGTCCGACCTGCGCAACCTCGTGACGGCCGAGGAAGCGTTCTTCTCGGATTCGGGCAAGTACACGATCTATGACACGATGGTGCTGAAGTTCAAGCCGTCGACGGGCGTGAGCTCGCCGGTGATCGTGCCGGGC
>DASSIC010000412.1:0-2882 GCA_035692325.1 Gemmatimonadaceae bacterium
CGACCACCAGCGCCACCTGCCCCGCCGGCGCCGCGCTGCGCGGCGCGCTGCGCAAGGATCAGCGTGAGCTCGTGTCGAGCGTCGGTCCCTTCGTACGCGGCGAGCTCGCCGTCGCACCCACGCTGCTCGCGTCGGCGGGCGTCCGTGCCGACGCCGTGCGCTTCCAGGTGAAGGACCGGCTCGTCACCGCCACCAATCCCGACGATTCGGGTGATCGCACCCTGCACGCGGTGAGTCCGTCCGCTGGTCTCGTCTGGCGGGCGGCGCCCCTCACTTCGGCGTACGCCACAGTCTCCACCAGCTTCGAGACCCCCACGACGACGGAGCTCGGCAACAAGCCCGACGGCTCGGCGGGAATCAACCCCGAGCTCCAGCCGCAGCGCACCGTCGCCCTCGAGCTCGGGACGAAGGGGCTCGTGCCGTCGCTCGGCCTGCGCTGGGACGTCGCCATGTTCGAGGCGCGCGCGAGAGACGAGCTCGTTCCCTTCGACATCCCGGGCGGAAATGGGCGGCGCTACTTCAGGAACGCCGGCCGCACGCTGCGCCGCGGGGGTGAGCTCGGCCTTCAGGCGGAGGCCGGCCCGGTAGCATACAAGACGGCCTACACGTACTCGCGCTACCGCTACGTCGACTACACCGTCGGCATCACGTCGTACGCGGGTCGCCGCATTCCGGGCGTGCCGGAGCACGCGCTCGCCTCCACGCTCTCGCTGCGACAGGGAACGGCCACCTTTTCCGCCACCGCCGACGTCGCCAGCGCGATGAACGTGGACGACGCCAACTCGGCGCAGGCGCCCGGCCGAACAATCCTCGGCGTGGCGGTGTCCAACACTATAGAGTTGGGCGGCGTGCGCATCGCACCGCTCGTCGCGCTGCAGAATCTCGCCGGCGTGCGATCCGTAGGATCGGTGAGCGTGAACGCCACCGGCGGCAAGTTCTTCGAGCCGGGACCGGGACGGGTGCTTCTGGTCAGATTGGCAGTGGGGCGGGTGGAGTGAACCACCACTGAAGTACCTGGTACCTGGTACGGAGTACCTGGACCGACGGTCCGGCCCCGCTAAATCGGGGCCCAAGGCTGTAAATCCGGAATGCGTCGGCACATCGGAGGGGCTCGCGAGTCGGTCCCGGTACCTGGTACTCGGTACCCGGTGCGTCTGTGGCTCGTGAAGTCGACGGTGGCCTTATGTGTCCTCGCATAGTCTGTATTCACACCATGTCTCTCTCCCGTCTGCCAATCCCCGTCGTGTTGCTCGTCGGCGCGCTCGCCTGCCGGCCCGGCGGCGTTGCGGAGCCGGGCTACGATGCCGCCGCCATCGTGGAGGGGGATGCCGCGCCAACGGTGCATACCGACACGATCGACGATCCGTTCACCGTGCGGATCGACCGGGCGCACTGGGTCCAGCGCGGTCGCACCGACCTGACACGCGACTTCTGGGAGCACGTGGCGGTGCTCGACATTCCGTCGGCCGAGAAGGCAGCGAAGACGATCGACGAGAAGACCTTCGTGGTTGCGCTCCGCACGCTGATGTCGAGCGATCCGGAGGGTGCGGCGATCGCATTCAGCGCGCTGCACTCACAGGCCACGGATCCCGCCGTGCGCGCGCGGGCGCGCGTGGGGCTCACGATGGCGCTCTCGTGGCGCTCCGACTGGCAGGCGCTCGCGCGCATCGGCCACGATCCCGACAGCCTCGAGTCGCTCATGGAGCCCAACGTCGTGCAGGCGGGGGTGGAGCGTTGGGCGCGCGCGCTCGCCGCGGTGCCGGCGGCGGAGGTGTTCGTCCCCGACGAGCCGGTGACGCTCCCGATGCGCCGCAGCGCGTTCGGCACGCCGGTCATCACCGTGCGCATCAATGGGCGTTCGTACGAGTTCTGGCTCGACACCGGCGCGAGCATGACGCTGCTGTCGGCATCGGTCGCGGTCGAAGCGGGCGTTGTGCTCGCGGCGCCCGACACGCTGGCACTCGGCGTCGTGGCGGGCCACATCCCGGCGCGCGCCGTGCTCGTCGACTCGCTCGGCATCGGCCCGGTGATCGCGCGCGGGCTCAGCGCCGCGGTGGTGAATCCGGGCGCCCTGCGCCTCGATCGCACGCAGAAGAACGGGATCACGGAGGCGGTGCAGATCGACGGCGTGATCGGCACCGACCTGCTGCGGCATCTCGACGTCGTGCTCGACGCCGGCGCCGGGACGATCACCATTCGTCGCCCGCGCCACGACGTGCGCACGCCGCGCAATCTCTTCTGGGTCGGCTACCCGGTGGTGAAGCTGGTCACGCGCGATGGCCGCCCCGTGCTGTTCGGGCTCGACACCGGCGCCGAGGGCACCTTCGTGACGACCGCGCTGCTGCGAAAGTTGCCGCGCACCCCGATCGCGGCGCGTCACATGACGATCGGCGGTCTCGGCAAGGAGGTGCAGCGCACGCAGTGGGTCGTGCGCGAGGTGGCGCTGAGCGACGGCGACTACGCGATCGCGCTCAAGAACACCCCCGTCACCCCCGACCGCCGATGGACGTTCGTGACCTTCGACGGCATGATCGGCAGCGACGTCGCACTCGCGACGCGCATGCACCTGGATTTCGCCAACGGGATCTTCGACGTCCGGCCCAGCGCCGCGCGCCAGGACGGCCCGCCCAGCGTCACCGTCCGCCAGCCCTGACCGGCGTGCGCGGCAGGCGCTCCGGCATCTCCGCCAGCACATAGGCGTAGACCGCCATCGTCGCCACGCACTTCGCGACGTCGGCGGGATCCAGCTTGTCGGGGGTGTCGGCGTTGGTGTGGTGATACCAGAAGTAGCGCGTGCCGTCCACGTGCAGCCCCGCGCCGGGGACGCCGGCGGCGAGCAGCGGTCCGATGTCCGCTTCGCCGTCGCCGCGCTCCACCGAGTC
>DASSIC010000413.1:0-7402 GCA_035692325.1 Gemmatimonadaceae bacterium
GACCGCGACGGCAAGCAGCATTCGTCGGACTTCGTCAAGGTGTCGGTCGAGTCGATCGTACATGTCCGACTCGAGCAGTCCCAGGTCTCGCGCCAGGATGAGGTGATTTTCCAGCTCCTTCGCCGAGGTGAGTGACATATCGGTGAACCGGGCGAGTTCGCCGTCGGTACTCTTGCCACACCCTTCCGCCAGGGTCGCAGGAATGGACGCAGCGGCACGAGTGATCTGGTTCGCGAGACCGGAATGCTTCCGCCGCGGAAATGCACACGCGGCCGAATGGACCTCGAGAGTGAGCCGATGCCCTTTCTGCCAGACGATTAGCTTTCGGAAATCCCGCATGCCCGAGAATCTTGGCGCGGCGGCTCCGGTCATCGTCATCATTCCTTCGCGTCATCAGTCACACATGCTCAGACTCGGCATCGTCGGCCTGCCCAACGTCGGCAAGTCCACCCTGTTCAACGCGCTCACCAGCGCCGGTGTGCTCGCCGCGAACTATCCGTTCGCGACGAAGGATCCCAACGTCGGCCGCGTGAACGTGCCGGACGATCGCCTCGACGTGCTGGCGGACGTCGTCAAGCCGCAGCGTACCGTGCCGGCCGCGGTGGAGTTCGTCGACATCGCCGGCCTCGTCGAGGGCGCGAGCAAGGGCGAGGGACTGGGCAACCAGTTTCTCGCCAACATCCGCGAGACCGATGCGATCGTGCACGTCGTCCGCTGCTTCGACGACGACGACATCCTGCACGTGATGGGCTCCGTGGATCCGGTGCGCGACCGCGAGGTGATCGAGTTCGAGCTGGCCCTCGCCGATCTCGCCACCGTCGAGAAGCGCCTCGATCGCGTGAAGCGTTCCGCCAAGACGGGCGACAAGGAGGCGCTCGCCGAGCTGCCGGTGATCGAGAAGGCGTATTCCTTCCTGAAGGACGGTCGTGGACTGTGGGAGGCGAAGCTCAACGCCGACGAGCTCGCGGTGCTCAAGCCGCTCACCCTGCTCACCTCCAAGCCCATTCTTTATGCGGCGAACGTCACCGACGCTGAGCTGTCGGGGGAGGAAGGCCGTCATCTGAAGGCGCTGCGCGCCGCGATCACCGCGAGCGGCGAGCAGGCAGAGGTCGTCCCCTTCTCCGCCAAGATCGAGAGCGAGCTGGCCGAGCTGCCGCCGGAAGATCGGAAGGACTTCCTGTCGTCACTCGGACTCGAGTCCGCCGGGCTGGATCGCCTGATCAAGGCAGGCTTTCACCTGCTGGGACTCCAGACCTACTTCACCGCCGGCGAGCAGGAGGTGCGCGCCTGGACGATCCATCGGGGCGACACCGCCCCGCAGGCCGCCGGCGTCATTCACACCGACTTCGAGCGCGGGTTCATCAAGGCGGAGACCGCGGGCTACGACGACTTCGTGAAGAATGGGGGCTGGAAGGGGGTGAAGGAGAAGGGAATGATGCGACAGGAGGGCAAGGAGTACATCGTCAAGGATGGCGACGTCCTCCTGTTCCGCTTCAACGTATGAGAACTTTCTAACGTTCGGCACGATCCCCGCATGGTGTGACCTGGAGCACAGTTCCGAATCCTCGTCACACCGATCGCCGCTCGACGGAGAGCGGCGGGAGATCTACCCGATGCGCGTCCCTTGTTCGGCCCTGGCCCTCTTCGCCCTATCCGGCTGCGGGCTCCACACGGCTCCTGCGCCAGCTGCACCGGTGGCGGTTCGTGCTCTGAGCGCCGCACCGCCGCGACTCGTGATCCGGCATGCGGCCAGGGAGCTGGCGGCGGTCGGCTTCGTCGTCACCGCGATCGACTCCACCTCGACGCTGCGCGCCGAACGGGAACACCCTCCCGGTGAGTTCGAGGGAACGCTGACCTGCCGGACGGGTGACACCCCCGACCGCGCGGCCATGATCGCTCCGACGATGATCATCGACCTGGCGGTGCTACCTCACGACACCGGCAGCGAGCTCGTAGTCGCCTCGAGGGTGAACGCCGCCTACCTGCGCCTGTCCTCCGCCCCGACGCGGCCGATGGACACGAGCGACTGTCAGTCCACGGGCGTCATCGAGCACAGGCTCGCCGAGCGACTGGCCGCTTCTCCGTAGCGCCTGATCGCGGGCTTCTCCGAGCGGTGCGTTCGGGTTAGCTTACGTGGCTGTTACAACGTGCGGCCGGCCCTCCGTCGGCCGCACCCCATTCCCCTCCTCCCGCTCCGGCAACCAGCGGGGGGCGGATACGTCCAAAGGGAGGATTGCCAGGACATGCCACGTCCATACGAGGCGGTCTACGTCTTCGACTCCACGATCGAAGACGGCGCCGTCAATGAGAAGCTCGACCGCTTCCACCAGCTCCTCGGCACGACCGGGGAGATGAAGATCGATCACTGGGGCCGCCGTCAGCTCGCGTACCCGATCGGCGCCAAGGAGAACGGCTACTACGTCGTCGCCCGCTTCGATGCGGAGAGCGCCGGCCTGCCCGAGTACGAGCGCGCGCTCAAGCTCGACGACAGCGTCATCCGCCATCTCATCACTCTCTTCGAGCACGAAGTCGGCGCCCCGCCGATGACCGAAGAGGAGCTCGCCCTCGCGAAGAAGCGTGGCGACGACGACGACGACGACGAGGAGTAGACCATGCGCCGCCCATCGAAGGCTTGCCCGTTCTGCGAGACCCGCGTCCGCTTCGTCGACTACAAGGACGAGCGCACGCTCGGTCGGTTCATCACCGATCACGGTAAGATCCTGCCCAGCCGCCTGAGCGGCGTGTGCGCGCGGCATCAGCGTCAGCTGAGCACCGCGATCAAGCGCGCCCGCTATCTCGCGCTGATCCCCTACACCCGGGGCCTGCAGGGCTAGATGTCCGACGCCGTGGCCCCGGCGCCGACCGAACGCGGGTGGGGTAAGCTCCTGCTCGCGCTCGCGGCGTTCCTGTTCCTCCCACACGTCCCACCGTTCACCGCGCTGTTGCCGGTGGAGCAGACGCTGTTGCTGCTCCTGCCGGCGCTGGCCGCGTGCACGCTGGTGGGCTGGTGGGCCGGGGGCCGGCTCTTCCTCGCCGTCGTCTGTGTCGCGCTCACGATTCGCGTGCTCGCGCTCGACGCCGGACCGGGGTCGTTCTACAATCTCGTCCGCGGCTGGAGCCTGCTCGTTGCGGGAGGCTTCGGCCTGGTCTGCCTGCTCGGCGCGCATCGCCCGTTCTTCTCGCGCGCGCTGACGACGCTCTCGCTCACCCTCGTGCTCGTCGTGGCGATGGGGATCAAGGGCCCACTCACGCCGACGCGGACGGGACAGGCCATGCAGGCCGAGTTCGCGCGCCGCAACGTTGCCGCCGCCACGATGTTCCGCGCCACGGTGGCGGAGCATCCGGAGGTCACGCGCCTGATGCCCGATTCGGGACCGGTGCTGGCGGAGCTCGAGCAGCGGCTGGCGGAGACCTCCAGGACGGGACAGGAGCTCTTCCCCTCCCTGCTCCTGCTCGAGTCGCTGATCGCCCTGGCGCTCGCGTGGACGACGTATCATCGGATCTCGCGGACGCGCCTCGGCGCCCCGCTCGGTCCGCTCAAGGACTTTCGCTTCAACGACCAGCTCGTCTGGGGGTTGATCGCCGGGCTCGCCATCGTGTTCCTGCCCGCGCTCGACTTCATCGACGGTGCCGGCCGCAATCTGCTCGTCTTCTTCGGTGCGCTCTACGCCATCCGTGGCTTCGGCGTCCTCTCCTGGTTCCTTGCGCCGGGAGTGCTCGCCGCGACGCTGATGGTCGGGTTCGCCATGCTCTGGTGGCCCGTGCTCAGCGTGGTCGCCATCTCCGGGTTCGTGCTCCTCACGCTCGCCGCCTTCGGGCTCGGGCTGGGCGACACCTGGGCCGATTGGCGCCGCCGTGCGCGCCCCACCACGTAATCAGAGGCTCATCCAATGGAAATCATCCTTCGCCAGGCGATCGAGAACCTCGGGCATCCCGGGGACGTCGTCACGGTCAAGAACGGCTACGCCCGCAACTTCCTCCTCCCCCGCGGCTTCGCGTACGAAGCCACGCCGGGCAACCTGAAGCGAATCGCCGCCGAGCGCGGTCGACTCGAGGCAGCCGAGAACGAGCGTCGCGAGAGCGCGAGCGAGCTCGCGAAGCGGCTCGAGGAGGTTCAGCTGACCTTCTCCGCTCGCGTCGGCGAGGAAGGCAAGCTCTTCGGTTCGGTCACCTCGGCCGACGTCGCCGAGCAGCTGGCCGCCCAGGGGTTCAACATCGAGCGGCGGCTCATCGATCTGCACGAGCCGATCAAGGCACTCGGCGTCTATCGCGTCCCGGTTCGTCTGCACGCCGACGTGAAGCCCGAGATTCGCGTCTGGGTCATCAAGCAGTAACCAATCGTGAACCGTGAACGGTGAACGGTGAACCGCAGCCACGGTTCACGGATCACCGTTCACGGTTCACGAGTAGTAAGGATCTTCTGATCGCTCCTGTACGCCGCGTCCCGTTCCCGGTTCATCATGTCCGCTCCCGCACACTCTCAGACCTTCAGTTCGCTCGAGCTGGCACAGCGCGCCGCGGCGATCCTCATGGATCGCAAGGCGAACGACGTCGTGCTCCTGAGTCTCAAGGGCGTGTCGGACATGACGGATTATTTCCTCATCGCCAGCGGCACATCGGACACCCATGTGCGCGCGCTCGGCAGCTCGGTGCTCGAGGACCTCAAGAAGGAGACGGGGCAGATGGCGCACCACGTCGAGGGGCTCCAGCAGGGGCGGTGGGTGCTGCTCGACTACGTCGACTTCGTGGTGCACGTCTTCCACCCGACCCTGCGCAGCTTCTATCAGATCGAACGGCTGTGGGCCGACGCGGACGTGATCCCGATCACCCACGACGTCTCGCGCTGACGCTCGGTCCCCCGCGTCTACTCACTCCCGTCGCCGGAGGATAACTTTTGTCCGTGCGATCGACGCTGCTCGCGTTGGCGCTCGTGCTCGCCGCCTGCAAGGGTGACCGGCCAGCCGATTCCGCCACACGTACCGCCCTCTCCGCCCAGGCTCCGCGCGGCCCCGACAACCTCGTTCTGCGCATCGCGCAGAAGGGCGGCACGGCGCGCGTCTACGCCTATCCGCGCCTCGATACCATCGTGTGGAGCGCCCCCGGAGCACCCGCGCCCGCGCGCGTGCTGGCCTTCGACGACGAGGCGGGCGAGATCGCGTACGTGGACGGCAAGGGTCAGCCCGCGCGCATCGATTTCCGCCAGGGCGGCGCATCGACGCTCTCCAGGGCGAAGCTCACCTCGCTGACCTCCACCGACGGCTCGTCCATCTACGCCATCGGTGCCGACGGCGCGGTGCAGCGCTTCGCCGAGGCGGGCAGCTGGAAGTGGAAGCCGCCCCTGGCCCCTCGCGCCGTCTTCCCCCAGACCGACGGCGCGCTTCTCGTACTTGCCGAACGCAAGGATGGCTCGGTGATGTGGCGGCTGCGTCCGCCCGCCACGGAGATCGTCGACTCGGTGGTGCTCTCCCGCGTCGACCGCACCCTGCGCACGCAGGTGGGCGACCGCCTCTACCTCAGCGCCGGCAAGGAGCTGACTGGCGTGCGGACGCGGACGATGGAACGCTCGGCCAGCATCACGATGGACGATGAGATCGAGCAGCTCTCGGCGACGCCGAGCGGAGACCGCGTCTTCGTCGTGATCAAGGGCGACTCCGTCATCCACATCGTGGACCGGTATCGCGAGAAGGAGAGCGGGACGATCGAGCTCGGGCGGCACATCGCCGAGCTCCGGATGGATCCACTCGGCCGCTATCTGCTCGCTCGGCCCGCCGGCACCGACTCGGCCGTCGTCGTCGCGCTCGGGACCAATCGCGTCGTTGGTGCGCTCGCCACCGATTGGCGCGCGGACCTGCCCTTCGTCGCCCCTGACGGGGGGATCGTCGTCGCGCAGGGGCCGGACGTCTACATCGTGGACGGCGAGACGTTGAAGCCGGCCGCGCGCATTCGTGGCGGAGCCGCGGACTACTGGTATTCATTCCGGTGGACCGGCTTCCGCCCGCGCGCGGCTGCGCTCGATCAGCCCGTGGAGTTCGCGGTGCCGTCCGACTCGGCGCGCGCCGCGCAGGATTCGGCGGCGGCCCGTGCCGACAGCACCGCTCCCACGCCGGCCGCTCCGGACACCACGCCGCGGCGCGCCGCCGGATGGACCGTGTCGTTCGCCGCGCTGCTCGTGCCGGACAAGGCGCAGGAGCTCGCCGCGCGCATCCATGTGGGCGGCGAGACGGCGCGCGTCATCACGGCCATGCGCGAAGGGTCCACCATCTATCGCGTCGTGCTCGGACCTTACGCCACCCGTGAGGAAGCGGAACGTGTGGGACGCGAGTCGCGCAACTCGTACTGGGTGTACGAGGGCGGTCCGTGACCGCTGACATGGACTGGCTCGCGGAAGGGCGCGAGCTGGGCCTGACGCTCGACCAGTGCCACGCCATCGTCGTCGTCGGCGCGGACCCGGTAGCCACCGCGCAGGTCGCGCTGGGCATCGGACGCGCACAGGCGGAGCGCCGTCGCGTGGCGGTGGGAGATCTCATCGGCGATGCGCCGCCACTCGCGGCGCTCGTGCCGGACGAGGACGTGCACGGATTGGTGGACAGCTTTCTCTACGGCGTGTCGCTCAATCGGGTGGCCTATCCCGTCGCAGGGGAGCGTGAGCTGTTCGTGATGCCCAGTGGCACGAGCCCGATCGACTACGAGGAGCTGTTCCTCAATCCGCGCTGGCGTCGCCTGGCGACGGGATTCCGCGAAGTCGGGGCGCTACTCGTGCTCGCCGCGCCGGCGCACGCGCCGCACCTCCGGCAACTCGTGGACGCCACCGACGGCGCCGTGCTGGTGGGAGACGAGGTGCCGGGCGCGCTGCCGGTCGCGCAATCGCTGGCGTGGATCCGCGAGCGCAAGACTGCGCCGATCAGCGTCGCGGAGCCGCTGCAGCCGGAGGAGCCGACCACGATCGACGCAGAGACGCTTCCGGAGCTCACGCGGCGCTTGCCCTGGCCGGCGTGGGCGGCGGGCATCGTGCTCACGCTCTCCCTGCTCGGCGCCGGCGTGTGGTTCTGGCAGCGTCCCTTCGCGAGCGATCGGCCCCCGCGTCACGGCGTGGCTGGTACGTCTCCGGTCGCCGCGACCGTCACGGGCGGCGCGCTCGCTACCGACAGTGCCGTGCGCGCCGACTCCGCGCGGCGCGAGACCGCCGCGCGCGACAGTGCGGCGCGCGCGGCGAACCTTGCCGTCGCCGAGGACTCGTTCCCCGTCTTCGCGCCGGTAAATGCCGCCGACTCGGTGAACGCGTCGGCGTTTGCGGTGCTGCTGGAGAACACCAACGGACTGGCCGGTGCTATCTTGCAGCTCAACGAAAAGTTCGCCGGCCTGCCGGCCACCAGCTACGGTCTCAGTCTGCGCACGCGGTTGT
>DASSIC010000414.1:0-6019 GCA_035692325.1 Gemmatimonadaceae bacterium
CGGCGATGGGCGTCGCCAGAATGACACGAACGATCAGGAGCCCGGATGAAGCGGAGAGAGACGATCTTTCGCTGGAATGTCATGGCGTTGACGATGGTCGGCGTCCTTGCCGCGACGCTCGGTGCGCAGCCCCACAGCCGCCGTCGCTCGGCGGGTCCGTCGCTGCGCGACACCGTCGGCGTGCTGCTGGCCATCGCGGAGCGGGGCGACGTAAATCTCCGCCGTGCGCCGCGCCTCGTGCCGGCGATCAACTGCCTGTTCGAGCACGTCAGCTGCCGCGGGGCGGGGCAGTGGGACGCCGACACCGTGCGCGCGCACGCACTCCTGGACAGTGTGCGAGCGATCGTGATGACGCGTGACTCGATCGCCGCCGACTCGGTCGCCGCGGATTCGGTCCTGTTCCAGCGGATCGAGCTCACCGCACCCATCTTCTACGGAGCGAGGCGCGACAGCGCGCGGATCGAGGTCGGCGCGCGGGCGCGTCTTCGACGCGGACCGAGAGGGTTCTTCGCGTCAGACGCCCATGTCACCCTCGCACGCGATCCGGCGACTCGGCGCTGGAGCATCGTGAAGTGGTTCACCCATCGCATCACCTGACCTTCAGCTACGCACCGTGCCCCGCACCCCTCCCTCCGCCCGTCGGCTCGCGCGACACCTCGCTCGCCAGGTCGTCTATGCCTCGCTGCTCATGTCCGCATCGCTGCTGCTCGGCATGGCGGGCTACCACTGGATCGCGGCGTACTCGTGGGTCGATTCCTTCCTGAATGCCTGCATGCTCCTCGGCGGCATGGGACCGATCGGCGAGCTGCATACCGACGCCGCCAAGCTGTTCGCCGGCTCGTTCGCTCTCTATTCCGGACTCGTGTTCCTGGCGGTGACCGCGCTCGGCCTCGCGCCCGTCTTTCACTGGGTGCTGCACCGCTTCCACTGGGAGTGGGCGAGCGACGAGGAGGTGAAGTGAGCCGAGTGCACGTTCGCGCCGCGACCGACGCCGATGCACCCGCCCTGGCGCGCCTGCTGGCGGAGCTCGGCTATCCCTCGCCTGCCGAGCAGATGGCCGGTCGGCTGCGCGCCATGCGCGACGACGGCAGCGAGGCGATGGTCGCCGTCGGCGGCGACGATGTTCCGGTCGGCCTCGCCTGCATGACGACGCTCGTCGCGCTGCACGCCGATGCACCCACCGGCTACATCACCGCGCTCGTCACCTCGTCAGCGTCGCGCGGCACCGGTGTCGGTCGCGCGCTGGTAGAGGCCGCGGAATCGTGGGCGCGTGCGCGCGGGTGTACGAAGCTCAGCGTCACGAGCGCGGAGCACCGCGCCGACGCCCACGCCTTCTATCCGCGCTGCGGCATGCCCTACACCGGCCGGCGCTTTTCCAAGCCGCTCGACTGAGGGACTGCCCAGGCGGGCCACTCAGTCGAAGGGTGACGCGGATCGGGGTCGCGGATTACAGCGGGTCGCCGAGGCCGGAAGCAGCAGTATCCGTGTCGTTTCCGTTCCATCCGTTGAACCAGTGATCCCTTCGACTGAGGGGCCGGCTGAGCGAACGTGCTGGCCCGGCTGGGCCGGTCGGCGCTATCATGAAGGACTGACCCGCCACCACGAGGAGGCGACGATGAAGCGCAAGGGCCATCGCACTATACCGGACTTTTCCAAGAAGCACCCGAGCGATCCGCACGCTCCGCCGGCCAAGCTCAAGGTGGCGCCGCCACCGACCCCGCTGCGCGCCGCTAAGCCACAGGCGACGTCGGCGAAGTCAGGGCAACGAGGGAGATAGACGCAGGAGTCTATCGTTCCAAAGCGAAACGAAGGACCTGCACCGGTGGTCGAGGTGCAGGTCCTTCGCCTTCGGCTCAGGACGACATTCGCCGCCCGCCGCACGACCAGCTAGTACAGGTAGACTTTCGTCCCCACCGGCACGTTCTGGTACAGCCACTCGATGTCCTCGTCGTGCAGCCGCACGCAGCCGTGCGTCGCCGACGTGCCGATGGACTTCTGGTTCGGCGTGCCGTGCAGCATATAGCCGTCGCCGAGCGCCAGGCGGTAGTGGCCGAGCTCTCCCTCCACCGAGCGATGCTTCGTGCCGACGGGGGGAATGAAGAGCGTGTTGTCGAACACGACGTGCTCGTCCAGCACGAGCGGGACGAACTCCGTCTCGCCGGGCTGGATCACGCCGACCTCGTCGCCCCGCGTCGTGAGTCGCGTGCCGTCGCGCAGACGCACGACCTGGCCGCGCTCGAGCTGACGGAGCCGGAGGCCGTTCTCGGTCGCGACCTCGGCGAAGTGCCACTCGGGCGGCGTCCACCTCGGCTCCTTGTCCTTGAACAGCACGGTGCGCACGCCGCGCGGCGTCTCGAACCGCCACGACTTCCCGCCGTAACTGAGCGTGGTGTTCATCGCGGTCGCGACGGGAGCGGTGCGCAGCGTGTCGTTGCCGTCGATGACCCAGAGCCGGTGGTCGCCGATGTCGACGACGACGCGAAATCCCGTGGCCCGATCCGCGAGCGCACGCGCCGCCTCGTACTCGCGGCGATCGCTGCGCGAGGTGAAGCGGCGCACCAGGCGCACCGGCGCCACGACCTTGCTGGCGATCGACCTGATCAGCCCCGTCTCCGGCACGGAGTCCACCGTGACCGGGAGACTGTCGGATCCGGGGATGACGAGGCTCTGCTGGGCGCGCACGGCCGGCGAGGCCGCGGCGAGGATGGCGAAGCTGAACAGAAGCTGCGAGGAACGTCTCATGGGCTGCGCTGCGTGGCTCAGGGGGAAGGAGTGCTGTACGTCACTATGAGCAGCATCCGTTCCACCAACCCGCCCGGAAGCGCGCGCCACAGCTCAAATCATTGACTATCAATGAGTTATAAAGGAAACATATGAAGGAAATGGGACGGGGGACGACGTCGCGCCACGTCTCGCGTCCCGCGTGACCCCGCCCTGCTCACTGGCCTCCCGGTTCGGGGGCGTAGGGATGATGCAGCTTCACCCGATCGGCCGCGCGCGCCCGTGCCTTGAGGTTCAGGACCTCGACGAACAGCGAGAACGCCATCGCGAAGTAGATGTACCCCTTCGAGATGTGCTGATCGAACCCCTCGGCGATGAGCGTTGTTCCGATGAGCAGCAGGAACGCGAGCGCGAGCATCTTCACGGTGGGATGGTTCTCGACGAACCCGCTGATCCGGCCGGCAAAGGCGAGCATCACGACGAGCGCCAGGATGACGGCGGTGATCATGATCGCCAGCTCGTCCACCATCCCGACGGCGGTGATCACGGAATCCAGCGAGAAGACGATGTCGAGCAGGAGAATCTGCACGATCACAGCGGCGAACGAGGGGCCGACGCGCGCCGACGCCGCACCCTCTGCTCCCTCGAGTCGCTGATGCATCTCGTGGGTGCTCTTCCCCAGGAGAAAGAGACCGCCGACGATGAGGATCAGGTCGCGTCCGGAGATCTCGTGTCCCAGGATCGCGAACAGGGGCGCGGTGAGCTTGATGATCCAGGAGAGCGAGAGCAGCAGCAGGATGCGCGTGACGAGCGCGAGCGCGAGGCCGACGGTGCGTGCCCGCCGCTGCTGGCTCGCGGGCAGCTTGCCGGCCAGGATTGAGATGAACACCACGTTGTCCACGCCGAGCACGATCTCGAGCGCGAGCAGGGTGGCGAGGGCGATCCAGGCCTGGGGGTCGGTGAGCAGCTCGAGCATCGTCGATGTCCGCCTGTGGAGGGATCGGGAGGAAATGAATGCGGGGAGCTCGGTATCCGCCCGCATCATCATCTTTCAACGCAGCGCGGTCGCCGTTCGTTCGCCGATCCCAAACTCCCCCACTCACCGCCTCACCGCCTCACCGTCTCACAAGCTCTTCAGGTACTCGATGAGTGCCCACTTCTCGGCCTCGGACAATCCGAGCGACGGCCGCTCGTGCCCGCGGTTCGACAGCCCGGGAGCGCGGGTGTCGTACAGCTCCGGGATCGACCAGGGGACATAGCCGGCGGGATAGCGCCAGGTGTCGTCGGTCCAGCGCGTGCCCGCGATGCCCAGCTCCCGGAAGTCCAGCGCGTGGCCGCCAACGAGAAAGCGCGTCGGCCGATCCTTCGGCGTGAGCAGCTGCCACATCGTGGGCACGCTGCCGTTGTGCAGATACGGCGCGGTGGCCCACACGCCCGTCAGGATCGGTGCGACGTAGCCCTCCGTGCGCTCGGAGCGCATGTGGCGCCCGTACGCGCTCGTCGCGAGACCGTGGAGCAGCGCACTGTCCACCATCATCCATCGCGCGGAATCGGTGCCCATGGCGCTCTGCTCGATCAGCGCGTTCGGGAACGACGTGAGCGGACGTGGTGAGCCCTCACCGTAGGTGCCGTGACACTTCGCGCAACGCGACGCGAACACCGTGGCCCCGGCGCGCATGCGCACGGAGTCGATCGCGCCCGGAAACACCGGCGGCGAATACGACCTGCCGAGCCACTGGAGCACCGGGCGCATCGCGGGGATGGCGCGCTCGCCCATGTCCGGCGTCACGCCCATCGTCGACACGGTGAAGAAGGCGACGATGTCGGCAAGCGAATCGAGGTGTGACGACGTCACGCTCGCCGCGGTGGTCTCCACGTCCTGGCGCTGTCCGCCGATCGGCGCGTAGATGCCGTCGTAGAGGAGCGACGTGCGGAATCCGCGGTTGGCGAGATCAGGAATGGAGGTGAAGCCGACGTCGGCATGGCCGGTGACGACGCCGGCGGGAATGCCGAGCATGGCCTTGAGCGATGCGACGCCGTTCGTGCGGCCAGCACCGCCGTTCGAGAAGGGCACGGGGCCGAGTCCCTTCTCACGGAGCTCGGCGAGGCGACGCGCCACGCGCGGCAGCAGGAGCCAGCGCAGGGTGAACCGCTCCGCGCGCCCCGTCTCGGGAAAGACGTCTGTGATGCGCGCGCGGAAGGCGCCCTGATCCCGGATCGCCGACGAGAGCGCGATGAACACCGCCTCCGTGTACGCCTCGAGATTGATCGACGCGTTGGGCAGGCCGGCCCATGCATCGCGCGTCGCATGACCGTCGGCGTCATACGTCACGCCGGCGTGACAGGTGGCGCAGCCGAGGTTCACCGCGTCGATGCGCACGAGCGAGGTGGGGCCGCGCACTTCGCCATGGAGCATCCCCACCGGCCGGTCGAAGTGCGGCTGCGGCACTGACGCGGGCCAGTTGGCGATGCGCGCCGGCGTGACGAAGCCGAACTGCCGATAGATGTCCGGCAGATCCGCTCGGCCGAGCGACATGGCACGCACGCGCTCCTCGCGCAGCAGCAGCGCCGTGGCGACCACCTTGTACGGAAGCGCGTTCGTCTCCAGCGTCGCGCGCGACACCCCGCCGAAGTCGCCGAGGACGAACTGCGCGATCCCGGTGTCGATCGGATCGTCGGCCGCGCGGGCGACGAGTGTGCCCGTGGTGCCGGCGACGAGCAGCACGGCGAGCGCGATCAGCGCAGCGAGGACGACGCGAGCCTTCATGCGGTCAAAATGGATGCGGCGGGCAGAGGGGTCGCAAGGTCGCAAGGATGTGAGGGAACGCAGATTTCGCTGATTTCGCAGATGGGCGCGTACTCTGTGCAATCTGTGAAATCTGCGTTCCCTTGGAACGACAAAGGCACACCGGAGTGATCCGATGTGCCTCTGTCGTCGACCGAACACCGCTCAGGATGTTCGGCGCGCGCCGGTGGGGCGCAAATGCGATTCGCCTACTGACCCGCCGCCAGGCTGCTGCCGGTGACGGCGCGATAGGTGTTCACTCGACCGTTGCCGAACTTCGTGTCGTAGCCCGCCGTGCCCTTGTCATCGGTGGTGGACTCGATGCGCGAGCGAAGCGCGCTGCCGCGCAGCCCCGTCACCGACGCCACGACGGCCGCGGTGCCCGTCACCTGCGGCGCCGCCATCGAGGTGCCCTGCATGTACGTGTAGCTGCCGCCGGCCAGCGGGCCGCTGTACACCGTGCCGCCGGTGTAGCCGCTCGCGACCGCGGAGAAGATGCAGCCTTCCGGCGTC
>DASSIC010000415.1:0-10138 GCA_035692325.1 Gemmatimonadaceae bacterium
CGGACGAGCGGCGCCATGGGGGCACCCGGAATAGGCGTGGCCTGCACGTCGGTCCTCCGGGTGCGACTCGAGCGGCGCGTCGGCGTGGGGCGCTCGACCGACGGTTCGGCGACGCTACGAGGTGAGCTTGGCGCCATCGAGGCGCCAGCGGAAGGAATCTGTTCCGTCGGCGCGGTGGCGCCAGAGCTGGGTGACGTTGGAACGATGTCCATGAGAGACGTGCGCAGGCGGGGCATGACGCGTCGTCAAATGCAAAAAGATCGCCCACAACGCGGTGGCCCCGTTCGTCGCGTCATGCCGCATCGCCGCACGTGAAGACGCGAGCGGTGCGTATGGTTCCATACCGACGTACCCTCTTCATATCACACTACGCCGCCCCGCGCCACGGCGTTCGTGCGGTTGCGCCCGCAATCCCCCGTCTGCAACATGGGAAAGAGCCAATGATCCGTGCGGAGACAACCACGACGGGCCATGCCGCTGTCAGATCGTCAGACCGTCCCGACCGTACTTCCATCCCACGTCCCATGACAACCAGGCGAGACTTCCTGAAGACTGCCACGGCGGCCGGCGCCGTCGTCCTCGCGGCACCGACGCTCGCGAGAGCCGGGTCGCTGGCGGACCGTGTCGCATTGCGCGAGCTGCCGGCGATGGACCCGGCCACGAAGGAGCTCCTGATGGAGGCGCTCAACGCGGCGAAGATGGGGGGCGCCGAGTTCGCCGACGCGCGCATCGGCCGCTACCGGAACAACTTCGTCATCACGCGCGAGCAGCAGATCGTCAACGTGGTCGACACCGACAACCTCGGTGTCGGCGTGCGCGTGCTGGTGAACGGGACGTGGGGCTTCGGTGCATCGCGCGACCTCACGAAGAGCGGCGTGGTGACGGCGACCAGGGAAGCGCTCGCGATCGCGCGCGCGAACGCGCTCCCCGCGGCTGATCGCGTGCGGCTCGCACCGGCCACCTCCACGCCGGACGGCCGCTACGTCACGCCGCACACGATCGACCCGTTCACCGTCCCGATCGAGCAGAAGGCCGATCTGCTGATTCGCGCCAATGCGGAGGCGATGAAGGTGCCCGGGGTGAAGTTCGTGAACAGCAACATGTTCTTCGTGAAGGAGGAGAAGAACTATGGCAACACGGACGGGACCTTCACCACGCAGACCGTGCTGCGCAGCTGGCTCCCCTTCGCGGCGACGGCCGTGAAGTCGGACTTCAGCGACTTCCAGACCCGCACCAACGTCATCCAGCCGGCGGCGCGCGGCTACGAATACCTCACCGGCGCCGATCCGGTCGGCAACGCGCGCAAGTGGGGCGAGGAGGCCGCCGAGAAGCTCAAGGCCAAGGCGGTGGACGTCGGGCGCTACGATCTCGTGCTGCACCCCAGCCACCTCTGGCTCACGATCCACGAGAGCATCGCCCACCCGACCGAGCTCGATCGTGCCATGGGGTACGAGGCGAACTACGCGGGCACCAGCTTTCTCGCTCCGCCGCGCGAGAAGCTCGGCAAGTTCCGCTACGGGCCAAACATGATGAACATCCAGGGCGACCGCTCGCAGGAAGGCGGCTGCTCGACGATCGGTTGGGACGACGACGGTGTGAAGCCGGACGAGTTCCTCATCATCAAGAACGGGATCGTCAACGACTACCAGACGACGCGCGAGCAGGCGCCGATGCTCGACTGGTGGTACGGCAGCCAGAAGCGTCCGGTGCGCAGCCACGGCTGCAGCCACGGCGACAACTGGAGCAGCGTGCAGTTCCAGCGCATGCCGAACGTCTCGCTCCTGCCCGGCGAGAAGGAGCAGGGGTGGGACGATCTCATCGCCGCCACCGACCGCGGCATCGCCATCATCGGCGACGGCAGCTTCTCGATCGACCAGCAGCGCTACAACGCGCAGTTCGGCGGTCAGCTCTTCTACGAGATCAAGGGGGGCAAGGTCGTCGGCATGCTCAAGGACGTCGCCTACCAGATGCGCACCCCGGACTTCTGGAACAGCATGGACATGATCGGCGGGAAGAAGAGCTACGAGATGGGTGCCAGCTTCTTCGATGGAAAGGGTCAGCCGGGCCAGGTGAACGCGGTGAGCCACGGCTGCGTGCCGAGCCGCTTCCGGAACATCAACGTCATCAACACGGGGAGAAAGGCATGAGCGCCCCCAGGAGTCTCTTCGACGCCGGCAGCGCACTTTCGCCCGGCGACATGATGTCGCGGAGCGAGGCGCAGGCGTTTCTCGAGCGCGTCGTCAAGCTGTCGAAGGCGGACACGATCGGCGCGCAGCTCAACGGCGGCTACACCGGCAACATCCGCTTCGCGGCGAATCGCATCACCACGTCGGGCGGGGTAGGCAACTCGCAGCTCGTCGTGCAGAGCGGCTATGGACCCAAGCACGCCATCGTCACGACGAGCGACTTCTCGCCGGAGGGCGTGGAGCGGGCCGTGCGCCAGAGCGAAGCGATCGCGAAGCTCGCGCCGGACGACCCGGAGAACATGCCGCTGCTGCCGCCGCAGCAGTACAACGAGGTGAATGCCTGGTTCGACTCGACGGCGAACCTCACGCCGGCCGATCGCGCCGCCGCCGCGCGCACGGCGATCGACGCGGCGAAGGCGGCGGGCGATCTCGCGGCCGCCGGGTTCATCATCGAAGGCACGAACTACAACGCCATCGCGTCGAACACCGGGATGTACGCGTACTTCCCCTCCACGAACGCGAACTATCAGCTCACCGTGCGCACCAACGATGGCACCGGCTCGGGCTGGGCGGGCGCCGATCATCCCGACTGGCGCCAGCTCGACTTCAAGGCGGTGAGCGATCGGGCGATCCAGAAGGCGCGGGCATCGCGCAACCCGGTGGCGATCGAGCCGGGTCGCTACACCGTGATCCTCGAGCCGCAGGCGGTGGGTGACCTCGTGCAACTCCTCGCCTTCGCGCTCGACGCGCGCAGTGCGGACGAAGGACGCTCGGCCTTCTCGAAGCAGGGAGGCGGAACGAAGATCGGCGAGAAGATCGTGGATTCCAAGGTCACTCTCTTGTCCGATCCCGCCGACCCGCAGCTGCTCGGCCAGCCGTGGACGGGAGAGGGGCTGCCACTCGGCCGCGAAGTCTGGATCGAGAATGGTGTGTTGAAGCAGCTCAACTACTCACGCTTCTGGGCGCAGAAGAAAAACGCCCGCCCCACCGGCGGGCTCGGCTCGGTGAAGATGGTCGGGGGCGACGCCACGACGGAGCAGATGATCGCCTCCACGCCGCGCGGCATTCTGGTGACGCGCCTCTGGTACCTGCGGCAGGTGGATCCGCGCACCGTGCTCTACACCGGCCTCACCCGCGACGGCACCTTCCTGATCGAGAACGGCAAGATCACGAAGTCGGTGAAGAACCTGCGCTTCAACGAGAGCCCGCTGTTCATGTTGAACAACCTCGAGATGGTCGGGCGCTCCGAGCGCGTGGCAGGCACCGAATCCGGGGGCAACGTGGTGTTCCCCACGCTCAAGGTCCGCGACTTCAACTTCACCAGCCTGTCGGACGCCGTGTAGGACCCTGTTCACGCTCCAGCGAAGGTGTCGCACGCTCGCGGATCGCCGGAGTCGTAGCCCTTCTTGAACCAGGACATCCGCTGCGCGGCGGAGCCGTGCGTGAACGAGTCCGCGTTCGCGTTGCGCCCGGCCTTCTGGAGGATGCGGTCGTCGCCGACGGAGGCGGCGGCGTTCATCCCTTCCTGGATGTCGCCCTCGTCCAGCAGCTTTCGCTGCTCGGTGGAGCGCCCCCACACCCCAGCGAAGCAGTCCGCCTGCAGCTCGAGCCGCACGGAATATTGATTCGCCGCCGACGGATCGCGCTGCATGGCACGCCGGACCTGCTCGTCCGTGCCGAGCAGATGCTGCACGTGATGGCCGAGCTCGTGCGCGATCACGTACGCCTGGGCGAAGTCGCCCGACGCGCCGAACTTGGTCTTCAGCTCGTCGTAGAAGCCGAGGTCGATGTAGACCTTTTCGTCGAGCGGGCAGTAGAACGGTCCCATCGCCGACTGGCCGACACCGCATCCGGTCTCGGTCGCGTCGCGAAAGAGCACGAGCTTCGCGTCCCGATATTGCGTCCCGTACTTGGGCAGCACGTTCGCCCACGTATGCTGCGCGTCGTCCAGCACCTGTCCCACGAAGACCACTTCGGGTTCCTCACGCGCCGAGTCGGCCGGGCTCAACCCGCCGTTGGAGGTGGCGCTGATTCCCGTATCCGCCCCGGTGCCACTGATGAAATCGCGTCCGAAGATGAGGCTCAGCACGAGCAGCACGACCGTGCCGCCGATTCCCATGCCGGCCCTGCCACCCAGCCCACGCCGATCTTCGACGTTGGAGCTGCGTCCTCCCATTCCGAAGCGCATCGCTAATCCTCGACTCGTGGTAGACCCGTCAGGAAGGCAAGAAGCCGACCCGCAACCGCCAAGGACCGAGAGGCAAATGACGGGCCCTGCCGTTACATCGCCCGTGCGCGGGGCGTCCTGAGGGAAAGCACTGTCAAGTTGCTGGCCCCCAGCTGGCTACCAACCGTCTCATTATCGCCGGCGCATGGCCTACAGCGACATCACCGATCGGGCGCGCCTCGAGCGCCTCGAGTTCATTCGAGCCGATCTGCTCGAGCGAATTCGACCGGTCTGCCGCGAGATGCCGCACGATCTCTTCCTCGAGATGGTCGAGTCCATGGCGACGATCCAGCTCAAGTACGAGCTCCGGACGACGCCGCGCGGCTGAACGAGCCGTTCCGAACGGCCTCTGTGCGCTAGATTGCTCTGCATTCGCCGCACACCCGCCGTTCACGCCGCCCGTCATGACCGAACAGCAGCAGCCCGCCGATGTCGCCACGATCCCCGATTGCCCCAAGTGCCAGGGGCCCATGTGGGACAATCGCGTCGGCAAGAAGAATCCCAAGGCCCCCGACTTCAAGTGCAAGGACCGCGGCTGTGACGGCGTGATCTGGCCGCCGCGCGGCGCCAAGCCCGCCGATGTCGCAGCCAGTGCCGCACCAACGGGCACGGTCGCGGCGGGAATGCCCCCCTGTCCCATCTGCGGAGGGCCGATGTGGGACGACCGCACTTCCAAGCGGAACCCGCGCGCCCCGGACTTCAAGTGCAAGAACAAGCCGAAGGAGCGCGGTGGTCCCGGGTGCGAAGGAGTGATCTGGCCCCCACGCGACGGCTCGCCCAGTCCCTACCCGGCCTCGGCACCTCGTCGTGTCAGTGCGTCGCCACCACCCTTCGACGGTCCACCGCCGACCGAGCCGCCCCCGTTCGACGACGCCCCCCCGCACGACGACGACGACCTGCCGTTCTAGTCGTTGGTCGCTCGGGCGCGCGGCAGTCGCAAGGTGAAGGTCGAACCGCTCCCGACGACGCTGCTGACCGTCAGAGTTCCGCGCATCCCCTGCGCGAGCTCGCGGCTGATCGCCAGACCGAGTCCGGTTCCCTCGATCGGCCGGTTCAGACGGCGATCCACCTGGACGAACGGGTCGAACACCTGATCCATCTGATCGAGTGGGATGCCGCAGCCCGTGTCGCTCACATCGATGCGCACCTGCTGTCCCTCCTCCGTGCACGTCACCGCGATCAATCCTCCCGGGTCGGTGAACTTGATCGCGTTGGATAGCAGGTTGATGAGAATCTGCTGCAGCTTCTCCGGATCGGCGCGTACCGTGAGCCCCGTGCACGGCCGCTGCTCGTAACGGAGCTGCTTCGCCTCGAGCTGCGGTCCCGTTGCCTCCACGACGAACTGGAGCGCGTGCTCGACCGACACGTCGTCGACATGATAGTGCACGTGGTGCGTGTCGAGCTTCACCAGGTTCAGCACGTTGTTCACGAGGTTGAGCAGATGCTGCTGGCTGCGCTGGATACGCACGAGCGCCTCGCGTTGCGCATGCGTCACGGGGCCGTGGATCTCCATCTCCAGCAGCTCGGCGTAGCCGCCGATCGCGTTGAGCGGCGTGCGCAGTTCGTGGCTCATCGTCGCCAGGAACTGGGTCTTCACCTGGTTCGCCGCATCCGCTTCGGCACGAGCCTCCCGCTCGGACTCGATGAGGCGCGCACGCTCGAGCGCCAGCGCGCATTGCCTCCCGACGCTCGTGGCGAGTGCTCGCTCGTCGGCGTCGAAGGTGCGCGCGTGTGTGAACGCGATGCCAAGCGCGCCGAACGGGTGATTCTCGACCATCAGCGGCACCACCACGTTGGCGTGATGTCCCATGCCTTCCGCCAGCGCATGCAGCTCGGGAAAGTGCAGCTCCCAGTCCGCGTCCGACTCCAGGAACAGCGGCTCGCCGGTGCGAGCCACGTAAGCCAGGGGTGCCGGTGTCGAGAGGGGAAAGCGTGCCCACTCGCCCTGCACCTCGGCCGGCATCCCCTTGGCCCCGACGATCTCGAGCTGTCGTCCGTCGGCGGTGATTCGCGCGATGACAGAGCCCACCGCGCCGAAGATGTCGGAGACGTGATCGATCACCGAGGCGATGACGTCCTGTGCATTCATCGACGCGGCGAGCGCCGCGGTCAGCGAATGCAGCGTCTCCTGATGCTGCGTCCGGCGTCGTTCCCGCACCCTCGCATCGTACCGCGCGGTGATGTCGCGCAGGATGATGCCCACCCCCGCAATCGCGCCACCAGTCGTCTGCACGGGAAAGAAGGCGGCCAGCCACCGACGGAGGGTGCCCGGCGCGCCCGGCGCTTCACCCGAGAACTCGAAATCCGGCACCCCTTCGCCCAGCGCCAGGACTCGCCGGAGCACTGGCACCAGAAACTCCGCGAGCGCCGGCGCCAGCTCGTCGACCGAGCATCCACCGCACTCCTGGACCGTGCGTCCGAGTACCTTCGCAAGCGCGGAGTTGACGCGCTCGACGCGCAGCTCGCGATCCAGAAAGGCGATGCCCAGCGGCGCGCTCGCGAGCAGTGCCTCCAGTCGAGGCAACAGCTCCGCTTGGGTGCCGGATTCGGGCACCAGGGGATGGAATTGGGGAGGCAGCGACATGCGTGGTCCGACGGGAGGTGACGTCGACCCAGAGGAAGGAGCCCGGCGCCGGGCTCCTCTCTAATAGCATGCGCCGGCGCTCCCGTAAACACGTCCGGGCGCGGGTACTCAGAGCAGGGTGCGGATCCAGCCCCCATCCACCGGGATCGATGCGCCGGTCGTGTAGCTCGCCCGCTCCGAGGCGAGGAACGCCACCATCGCCGCGAACTCCGCCGGTTGGCCGAGTCGCTTCATCGGAATCTGTTCCTCCCACACGGCCACCTGCGCCTCTGCCGATGTCCCACGCAGGGTCGCGTTGCGCGCCGCCAGCTCGTCCACGCGCTGCGTGCGCGTGTAGCCCGGCATCACGTTGTTCACCGTGATGCCGAAGGGCGCCACCTCGTTGGCCAGCGTGCGCGCGAACCCCGTCACCGCCGCGCGCACGCTGTTCGAGAGGATGAGATTGTCCACCGGCTGCTTCACGGCGATGGACGTGACGTTGATGATGCGTCCCCATCGCCGCGCCTTCATGCCGGGCAGCACCGCGCGTGTGAGCTCCACCACGCTGTCGAGGTTCTGACGCACGGCTTCATGCCACGCCTCGGCCGAGTGACTCTCGAACGGTCCGGCTGGTGGTCCGCCGCCGTTCGTGACCAGGACGTCGATGCGCCCGAAGGCGCGCACGCCAGCCTCCACGACACGCGCCACGTCGGCGGCTCGACTGACGTCGGCGGGGACGGCCTCCACGGTAGCGCCGCCGGCGCGCAGCGCGTCCGCCGTCTCGCGCAGCGCAGCTTCCCCGCGCGCGCAGAGCACCAGTCGCGCGCCCTCGCGCGCGAGCTCCTCGGCCACGGCGCGTCCGAGTCCGCGGCTCGACGCCGCGACGAGGGCGACCTTGTCGCGCAGTCCGAGGTCCATCCTACTTCTTGTGGAAGTAGCTGTCCGTGCCGTCCAGCCAGTCCTGTCGCGGGGGGCTGAACACGTCGACGTCGAGTGTGTCCTCCAGCGCGCGCGCCTCGTGTGGCACGTTGGACGGAATGTGGAGCACCTCGCCCTCGCGCACGATCACTTCACGCCCACGGTCGGCGCCGATCCAGAAATGCAGCGCGCCCGACAGGATGTAGGTGATCTGCTCGTTGTGATGCGAGTGCTGCGGGACGAGCGCGCCCTTCTTCAGGTACACGTGCGCGATCATCATGTCGTCGCCCGTGATGAGACGGCGCGAGATGGTGTCGGTGACGCGCTCTTCGGGCACGTCGCTCCAGCGGAAGTGGCGGACGGACGAATCGGTCATGCGCGGCTCGGGATGCAGGTCGTGGTGTGAGAGCGAAACGTCGCGCCGTGGGCGCATGCACGCTACCCGGATGTCGGTTCGCCGCTCCCACGGCGTCCGAGTCCCGGGCGGTCGTCCCGGTCGGATCGGCGTCGCGCGACCTCGAGCCCGGTGATGCACGCCGACAGCCACACCCCGCCCGCCGCCAGCCCGCTCACGATGTCGCTGAAGTATCGGGTGCCCAGGTACAAGCGGCCGAAACAAATCGCGAGCACGAGCGTGAACGTGGCGGCCACCACCGCAATCGCCGCACGGCGCGACGGCGTCACCAGCACGATGAAGTAGCCGAGCATGCCGTAGCCGACCAGTGCGCCGAGCGCCTGACCGCTCGGCGTGCTCAGCTCGGCGCCGCTGCTTGCGGACGCCGATGCGTGCACGTGCACGAAATAGTGCTTCACCACCGCGTCGAGCAGCAGCGCGCCGGCGATCGCCGCCGCCCACCCGATGAGCGGCATCCAGCCGCGGCGACGTACGAGCAGGAGGCCGAGCACGAGCCCCGGTACCAGCATCACCGGCACCTGGCCGAGCTGACTCACCGCTCGCCAGAACGCATCCGCGCCGGGCGTCGCCACGGTGCGCAGCGCGCTCGCGAGCGCCAGATCGAACTGGGGAACCGCGTCGGTGGCGAGCAGCGCATTCACCAGTGCGCTGAAGATCACGAGCGCGACGAAGCTCAAGCCGAGGCCGAGCGTCAGATTCAGCCCGAGGTAGTCGGCGGGCGAGAAGCGACGGAACAGGAACGCGCGTGCTCGCGGAGAATGCGCGGCCAGCCAGCGCAGTGGCGCCGTCGTCAGCAGCCGATGCCACAGTGTGCCTTCGGCACGCCAGGCCGCGTCGCTCCCTTCCACCAGCCAACCCCCGGCCACGGCAACGGTGACAAGCAGCGCGAGGCCCACGGTGACGATGAGGGCTGCGCGAGCGAGTCCGGGGCCGAACGTTGGCGGATGCTGCCCGAACAGAAAGCCCACGCCACAGAATACCGCGGACCAGAGCGCAGCCCCCGCCAGGTTGAACAGGGAGAAGCGAAGGAGGCTCATCGTGGACAGCCCGGCCATCGGCGAGATGAGCATCCGCGCGAATGGAATGAAGCGACCCACGATCACCGCGGTACCGCCATGGCGATCGAAGAAGGCGCCGGTACGCTCGAGCACCCTGGGATGGACGCGCTTGGAGTGCCGTTCGAAGAACGTGCCGCCCCTTCGTCCCGCCACGAACGCCACCGTGGTGCCGCCGACGGCCGAGAGGGTGGAGACGAGAAAGATCATCGCCAGCGACAATCGTCCATGCGCGGCGAATGCCGCCGCGGTGACCACCGTGGAGTCGGTCGGAAACGGAACGGCGAGCCCTTCGAAGAAGATGAACAGGCCGACGATGACGTAGCCGTAATCGCTGATCAGTTGCCCGAGATGGTGGATCATGTGTTGTGTGAGGGCAACCGTCTGGCCCGATGGGTCGTCCTACGGTAGATAGTCTACTGACACCAGGACACTCGCCCCACCGTAGGTAGACGCATGATACAAGCTTCCGCCGCCCAGGCGCCCGCCCCACCCCTACCGCCGGCCGCGCCCGGTGGGATGATCGTCTCGTCGCGGGTGCTGAACAATGCGCCGATGAGCGCGCAGGAAGTCGCCGCGCTGCAGGCGAGGCGACGGGTCCTCTCCGACCAGCTCCAGTCGGCCGACAGCCGCCGCAAGGAGCTGTCGCGGCTCGTCAAGAACGCCACGGGCGCCGACAAGGCGGGGCTGGAGCAGCGGATCGGTGTCCTCGACGCACGCCTGGCGCGCCTCGAGAACGACATCGACGAAACAGGCAAACTCCTCGCTTCAGCG
>DASSIC010000416.1:0-2898 GCA_035692325.1 Gemmatimonadaceae bacterium
GCGACGAAGGTGATGACGCAGCGGTTGTGGCTCGCGTCGGCGCTCGTGTCCAGGATGTGTGCCCCCGCCACGCCGGCGATGGCGTCGCGGATGGCGGCGACGACCTCGGGGCGGCGGCCCTCACTGAAGTTCGGAACGCACTCGATGAGCTTCATGAACGATCCGCGGTGGAAAGGGTTCACCTGTTGAGGGCGTCGAGCAACCAGCCATGCATGGACGGGTTGCCGGCAACGACGGACGTCTCGGCGATCGGGCACGGCGCGCCGTCGAGCGTGGTGACGATGCCGCCCGCTTCGCGGACGAGCAGGACCCCGGCGGCGAGATCCCAGGGCGAGAGCCGCAGCTCCCAGAACGCCTCGTAGCGTCCGCAGGCGACGTCGGCGAGATCGAGCGCCGCGGCGCCGGCGCGGCGAATGCCGGATGTCGCACGCATGATCGCGGGCAGCATGGGGACGTAGCGGGCGATCTCCTCCTCGCGCGTGAAGGGGAATCCCGTGGCGACGAGCGCGCGCGCCGGAGCGGTGATCGTGCTGACGCGCATCGGTGCGCCGGCATGGCGTGCGCCGCCGCCGGCCGTGGCCGTGAAGAGCGCGCCGGTGGCGGCGTTGATGATGGCCGCGGCCACGGGTACGCCATCCACGAGGGCGGCGATCGACACCGCGTACCAGGGCATGCCGTGGAGAAAGTTCGTCGTGCCGTCGAGTGGATCGGCGACGAACACCAGGCCGTGCGTCGCGCTCGCGTCGGGCGAGCCTTCCTCGGCGAGGAGCGTGGCGTCGGGGTGCCGCTGCGCGATCACCTCGGCGAGGGCGGCTTCGCTCGCTCGATCGACGTCGCTCACGAAGTCGAATCGGCCCTTGGCTTCCCAGGTCAGCGTGTCGCGGCGCTCCGCCCCCGAGCGCACCACGTCGGCGGCGCGTGCCGCCGCGGCCACGCACGTCGCGAGTAGCGCACGGCGCTCGGCGTGGCTGGCCGCGGGCGCGGCGCTCGAATCGTCATTTGCTTGCGACGCGTCTGACGCGCTCATTACGTTCTCGGGATGGCACGTATCTTCAGCGGGATCCAGCCCTCCGGCGAGCTGCACGTCGGCAACTATCTCGGCGCCGTGAAGAACTGGGTGGCGCTGCAGCGGGAGGCGGAGTCGCTCTTCTGCATCGTGGACTACCACGCGATCACCGTCCCGTACGAACCGGCGCAGCTGCGCGCGCGGCGGCGCGAGATGGCGGTGGGGCTTCTGGCGGCGGGGATCGATCCCGCGCGCGCCAGCCTGTTCGTCCAGTCCGACGTGCCGGAACATACTGAGCTCGCGTGGATCTTCAACACCGTCACGCCGCTGGGAGAGCTCGAGCGCCAGGTGCAGTTCAAGGACAAGGCGCAGCGTCAGGAGAGCGTGATGGCCGGCCTGCTCAACTATCCGGTCCTCCAGGCGGCGGACATTCTGCTCTACCGTGCGGACACCGTGCCCGTCGGCGAGGATCAGGTCCAGCACCTGGAGCTGTCGCGCGTCATCGCGCGGCGGTGGAACTCGCAGTTCTCCCCCGACGCCGACTATTTCCCCGAGCCGAAGGCGCTGCTCACGCCGACGCGCCGCATCATGGGGCTCGACGGCCAGGCGAAGATGTCCAAGTCGCTCGGCAACACGATCGGGCTGCTCGAGTCGCGCGAGGAGATCTGGGCGAAGCTGCGCCCCGCGGTGACCGATCCCAAGCGGATCAAGCGCACCGATCCGGGTACGCCCGAGGTGTGCAACATCTATCACCTCCACAAGGCGTTCAGCCCGCCGGAGACGGTGGAGCACGTGGCGGTGCAGTGCAGCACCGCCGGCTGGGGGTGCATCGACTGCAAGAAGGTGCTGGCCGAGTCGATCGAGACGGAGCTGGTGCCGATCCGGTCGCGCGCCGCGCAGCTGGCCGCGGAGCCGGGGCTGGTGGAGGATGCGCTCGCCAGCGGCGCCGCGAAGGCCAAGGTGTTGGCGGCAGAGACGATGCGCGGCGTGCGCGACCGCATGGGATTCGATTGACGACGCACACGCCGCGCGTCGCCACCGGTCGTGCATGTCTCTTGCTCTTCCACCCTGCGACGGTGCCCACGCCGGTGCGGGCACCTCGCGTGTGGAACCGTTCGAGCGAGCGATCGATGTCGTCCCTCCGTGAGCTTCTGAGCCGCGTACGTCTGTGGCGCCTGTGGCGCGCCCTGCGCCGGCAACCGGTCGTCGCACCGACCGGACTCCCCCTGTACTTCGGGGTCGCGCGCCCCATTCTGCGCGAGGTGTCGCGACAGGGGGTGCGCGTGTATTCCCTCTGCGGTAGCTGCGGCGCGCAGCTCTCGGCCAGCGCGACCCTCTGCGACGCCTGCGCGCGAAGTCGATCGCTGCCCAACTCCTGAATGGATCTCGCAGAGACGCTGCTACGGGCGCTTGGGCTGGCGCGGGACTTCAGCGATCGGGCCCGCGGCTTCGCCTTCCTGCTCTCGCTTCCCCTGCTCGTCGTCACGATCGCCGATTGGCGCATTCGGCGGCGGCGCTGACGTGTACGCCGGCCACGCCGCGGTCGCGCTGGCACTGAAGACACGCGACCCACGCGTGCCGATGGTGCCGCTCGTCCTGGCCTGCTATGGGCCCGACTGGCTCGAGACCGTGCTCGGGCTCTGGCATGGGCGGAACGAGATGTCGCTGTACACGCACTATCTCCCGGGATTGCTCGCCGGAGCGCTTGGCGCGGCCGCGCTCTATGCCATCGTCTTTCGCCGGCCCGGCGGCTGGACGATCCTCGCCGGCTGGCTCCTCCACTGGCCCGCCGACTTCTTCACGGCACACAAGGGCCTCCTCAGTCCCACGGACCGCATCGGTCTCGATCTGTACAATCTGCCGCTCGCCGATTGCCTCCTCGAGTCGTTGGT
>DASSIC010000417.1:0-3264 GCA_035692325.1 Gemmatimonadaceae bacterium
CGGTGGACAGATCCCCGAGCTGTTCAACGAGGACGTGCGCAACGTCGGCTTCTCGGGCGACGCCGCACAGGTCTGGCTCCGGCGCGCCGATCTCACGTCGCCGGCTCGCGTGGTGCTGGTGCCGACGGCGGGGGGCACGGCGCGACCCTTCCTGGATACTGCGGTGACGGTGGCGTGGTCACCGGACGGGAAGCGCATCGCGTACCACGAGGGAACGCCGGGCGACGCGCTCCATGTTGCCGACCCCGACGGCCGAAGTGCGCGACACCTCTACGTCGGCGCACCCGGTGTGCACTCGCATCATCCCGCGTGGTCGCCCGATGGCCGCTTCATCTATTTCTCGCACGGGCTCCCCCCCGACGAGATGGACATCTGGCGCATCGCAGCCAATGGCGGCGGCACGCCGGAGCAGATGACGCGTCATGCCTCTCGCGTCGGGTATCCCGCGCTGCTCGACGATCGCACGCTCGTCTACTCGGCAACGGCCGACGACGGTACGGGGCCATTCCTGTACCTGATGGATCTCGAGGAGCGCGTCGCGCATCGGGTGAGCACGGCGGTGGAGCACTACCTCTCCGTCGCGGCGGCTGCGGCCGTGGCCGGGCAACCCAGGCGGCTGGTGGCGACGGTGTCGAACCCAGCCGTGCAGCTGTGGAGCGTGCCGATCGCGGACAGCGTGACGAGCGAACGGGGAGTGAGCCGAGTGGAGCTGCCGACCGCGCGTGGCGCGGCGCCGCGCTTCGCGTCCGATTCGTCGCTGCTGTATCTGGCGTCGCGGAGCGGCGCCGACGGGCTGTGGCGTCTTACGAACGGACATGCGAGCGAGCTGTGGAAGCCGGCGCAGGGCGCCGTCGTCGGCGCGGCGGCGGTATCGCCGGATGGCGGACGCGTGTGCTTTCCCGTGCGCCGGCAGTCGCGCACGACGCTTCATTGCACGGCGGCCGACGGCAGCGGTGCGCGGGCGGTTGCCGAGTCGCTCGACGTACGCGGTGCGGCGTCGTGGTCGCCCGATGGGCGGTGGCTGGCGGTCGCGGCGCGAGAGGGTGCAGGGGTGAAGGTGTTCAAGGTGCCGGTGGACGGCGGCGCGCCGGTGCGACTGGTGGATTCGGTCTCGACCAATCCCGTGTGGTCGCCCGATGGCGCGTTCATCCTGTACTCGGGCACACCCCGCGCGCGCAGCGTGCCGGTGAAGGCGGTGACGCCGGAGGGGAAGCCGTACGCGATCCCCGCGCTCTCGGTGGATCGCGTGGGCGACAGCTACCGATTCCTCCCGAGCGGTCGCGGGCTGGTGGTGAAGCTCGGCGGATTCCGGCGGCAGGACTTCTGGTCGATCGATCTGGCGACGGGCGAGCGGCGTCGGCTCACCGCGCTGAAACCGGGCGAGTCGCTGCCGCGATTCGACGTGTCACCGGACGGGAAGCGGATCGTGTTCGAGCGGGTGCGGGAGAACTCGGACGTGGTGCTGATCGAGCTGCCGGCGCGGTAGAGTCGCAGCCGACTACCCTGTCGGCGTGGCAACGTGGCGTGTGCTGTGCTAGTCTGGAGAATGCTCCCCTCCGTTCGACGCGTTCACGAAGGCGCGCTTACGATGGTGATCGGCGCGTGCCTGCTCGCCCAGCCGCTGGCTGCGCAACCGCGCCGCCTCGCACCCTCGGAGATCGGTCAGATCGTGGACGCCGTGCTGAGCGAGCTTCTGCCTCCCGACTCGTCGCTCTCGCGTATACCCATCGCGAAGCGCGGCCTGTTACTCGACGTCGCACGGACGATGGAGGCATTCCACGTGAACGGGGCCGACCGGGTGTCGATCGCCGATCTCGGCCTCCGCACCGCGCCGAAGGCCGGTTCCAGGAGTCTGCTCGACGACTGCGACCAGGTCGGCAGCAAGCCATGCAGCCGGCTCGGATTGGGCGCGTACGTGTTCATCGCGCCGATTCGCGTCACGACCTCGCTGGCTCGCGTGCGCGTGAACGTCTCGTGGGCCGATGGTGGGTCGGCCGAGCTGGGGACGCTCGCGCCGCCCGGACGCCGAGCCTTTCTCACAGGGTTCTCGGCCGAGGTCGATCTCGCTCGCGCGCCGGGTGGCCGCTGGCGGTTCCAAAAGCTCGGGAAGACGATCGCGGTTTCTTAAGTGGACAGGCGCTGCGGCGCGCCCCCGTAGAGGTAGTTGCCGTAGTACTCGCCGGCGCGTTCCTCGGGATGTCCGGCGAAATCGATGTACGGCGCCAGGCAGTGGGGGCAGCGGAAGGGATTCAGGTATGCGAACGATCCGCCGCAGTCGGCGCAGGGCGGCAGGCGGCGTTCGAATCGAGCGACGGCTTCCGGGTCGGCGTCGCTCAACAGCGGCGGCGCGTCGGGGACACTCCGGTCGACGATGAGGACGTGCGGCTGAGTCGAACAGTAGAGGTATGTAACGTCGCGGAAGCCGGCGTGGAACGACTGCACGCGAAAGCTCCGCTCGCAGCGATCGCATAGACACAGCAGCGACACGTTCGACGGCGTGACCTGTCCGGCGAAATGCAGCCCGCGTCGGAACAGGCCGCGTCCGGGAAGGTCGGGCGTCGGCTCCGCACGCTCCGGGAGGAAGAAGGGCTGCATGCGCACGGCACGGGCTCCGGCCTGCAGTGCGAGCTGCGGATCGTCGTCTACACGCGCCGTCAACACGCCGTCGACCTGCACGACGAACGTCTCGCTCACGCGCACGGACAGATGCAGGAACCGGTCGCCGTCGTCGAGAGCGGACGACAGGTCGAACGATCGAACGCGGCCAGCGCTGTCGACGAATCGCAGCGGCCCGCCCGGCACGAGCGGCATCATCGGCCGCACCTCCACCGGCAGCTCGGTCGACGTGATGGCACAGACCATCTCGTCGCCGCGCAGCACGCGAAGGATCGGATCAGGCTCGTGGAGCGTCACGTCAGCGGCCGGCGAGGAGGACATACGTCAGCAGCGACGCCAACAGCAGCACGGCGCCGGTAACTCCGAACGTCGAGGCGCGGCGCTGGTGTCGGAGCCCCGTGTCGGTGAAGAGATCGCTGCGGCGCCAGCCGCCATCCTTGCGAAGGGTCACCTCGCGATAGCTGACCCCGGGTTGCCGGTGGCGCTGCATCGCGCGCTCGCAGGCGACGGCGATGCACAGCGCGACGACACCGAGGACCGCCAAGGTGGCGCTGACGACGATCTGGGTGGACACGGGATCAGGAGTCGCCACGGCGTCTGCGTGGGTGACGGGTGAGGCACGAATGTGCGTGCTCGTGACGTCCAATG
>DASSIC010000418.1:0-2927 GCA_035692325.1 Gemmatimonadaceae bacterium
CGGCGCCTGGCTGGACGGCGGCGAATGGGAGGCGCTGCGCGTGCGCAATCTGCACGACGATCTGCCGCGCATCTTCGACGACGAGTGGCAGCGCGCGGTGAAGCGCGAGGTGCAGGAGCAGACGACCGAGGAGAACTTCCGTCGCCGCCTTGGCGACGCCGATTATCAGCGCGCGCAGGAGCTGCGCACCTGGCTCGACGCGCATCCCAAGCGCAGCGAGCTGTTCGCCTACCTCCAGCTCAAGCACCGGCGGGACTAGTCCACGCGATGGCGCTCACCATTCCCCAGCTCTATCCCGATCTCGCGCGGCTGCTCCAGTCGTACTTCGAGCTGGAGCGCGCTCGCGCCGGCGCGAACTATCGGGATGCCGTGCTGGTGTTCGTTCTGACCGAATCGCACGCCACGCTGCTGCAGACGCTGAGCGACGCCCGCGCCATCCTCGGCAGCGACACCGATCTGCGCGCCTTCGAGTCGTTCCTCGTCGAGAGCGGGTTCGACTTCGGCCAGCTCGGTGATGGCGTCACGGCGAGGGACTGGTTGTCCGATGTCGTGCTGCTGATCGCAAGCTCAGTGTGAGTCGCTGACTGTCATCAGTCAACTGCTACTTCGGAAATCCGGCCGCATCGATGCCCTTCACGATCCTTAGGGCATTCTTGTAGTAGACCTTTCTCAGCACCGAATCGGGCAACCCCAGCCCGTACATCCCCCAGAACGCGTGGCGACGGCGATACCACGGGAAGTACTCGTCGTTCGTTTCGAAGATGCGGAAGTACACGGCGTACTCGTCCTCCCCGCCGAAGGTGTCCTTCCCCATCAGGATGCGGTCCTGGTACTTGATGAAGAACTCGCGACCGGCGCGCGGCTGGCGCCCGATCTCGTAGAGCGCAGCGGCGACCTCGATGTTCATGTTGGGGATCGTGTCGAGCGTGCGGCCGAGCCGGCGGAGGTCCTGTCCGAGCCATGACAGGTGCGCACTGATGAATGTCGTCCTCGGATGCGCCTTGAACATCCGATGCTGCTCGGCGATCAGTGAATCGAAGGGTGGATACTTGCTGGCGGGCCGCGCGCGCGACGGGAACTGCTCGAGCTCGAGGTAGCGCTCGTTGTGCTTGTCCACGGGCAGGAAGAACGCTGGCGGTTCGGCGGTGTGAATGAGCACCGGAATGCCGAGCGTGCCCGCCATGTCCCAGATCGGCGCGAGACGGGGGTCGTCGGTGCGGACGCGCGAGCCGTCGGCCCAGTACGTGTCCATCCCCAGGTTCTTGAAGATCTTGAGCCCGACGGCACCGCCGTCCTTCACGTCGCGCTCGAGCTGCGCGGCGGCGTTGCGAGCGAAGTTCGGCTCGTTGACCCGCGACCAGTCGACGTTGGCGAACACGGTGAAGCGACCGGGATACTTCGCGCGCACGTTGCGCACCTGCGCCTTGAGTCCCTCGCCCCACCCGCCGCTCAGGTTGTTCATCGTGCGCAGCCCCATGTGATCCATCTGCGCCACGAGCGATGCGAGCGACGCGTCGTCCATCGCCAGGTTCTGATGGCCGTGGATGTCCACGAACGGAAACTTCGCCCGTCGCACGGGATGCTCCTCGGTCACGAGCATCGAGCGGGGCTCGTACTCCTCGAGCGTCATCGAGGGCGGACGCTGCTGGTCGTTGCGACGAACCTGCGCATGGACTGGCGCGACGCCGAGCGCGAGCGCGAAGACGACGGGGAACCGCAGGGCGATGGGGCGCATTGTGTCACGGGTGAGAGGCGGCCGACGTCCGGAATTACCCGGCGGCGAAGGCGAGTGCAAGAGTGGCGCACCCGCTCGCCAGTCGTGCCGAGCCGCGCCATATTCATCGCACAACGCCATCAGGGATTTCCGATGCAGACTCTTCGTGCGCTCCTGTCGATCAGCCTTCTCGCCGCCGCGAGCGTCGCGTGCAGTGCGCGCCCGAGCGAGGCGCAGTGCACCCCACTCGAGACGCGTTCGCCGAACGCGAAGAATCAGCGGCCCGCCTTCGCGGGCCAGACGCGCACCTGCGGCGTGCACTCCAACGTCGCCCTCGAGGTCACCGTCGTCGCGACCGGGCTCGCGAAGCCGTGGTCGGTGGAGCCCCTCCCCGGCGGCGACTTCCTCGTCACGGAGAAGCCGGGCCGCCTGCGCATCGTCTCGCGCAGTGGGCTGATCGGCGAGCCCATCGCCGGCGTGCCGGCGGTCGACCCGCGCGGGCAGGGCGGACTGCTCGACGTCGCGCTCAGTCCGACCTTCGCCACCGACCGCACGATCTACTGGAGCTTCACCGAGCCGCGCGAGAACGGCAACGGCACGAGCGTCGCGCGCGGCACGCTGGCGCCCGACCGGAAGAGCCTGCGCGACGTGCGCGTGATCTTCCGCGTGCTGCCGAGCTACAACAACAACATGCACTTCGGCTCGCGGCTCGCCTTCGGCCCGGACGGCATGCTCTACGTCACCGACGGCGAGCGCTCGTCCAACGCGACGCGTCCGTACGCACAGCGCCTCGACAGCCACCTCGGCAAGATCAGTCGCATCCGTCCCGACGGCTCGGTGCCGCCGGACAATCCGTTCGTCGGCCGCGCCGACGCGAAGCCGGAGATCTGGTCGGTCGGCCACCGGAACGTGCAGGCCGCGGCGTTCGACCCGCACGGCCAGCTCTGGGCGATCGAGCACGGCACGAATGGCGGCGACGAGCTCAATCGGATCGAGAAGGGGAAGAACTATGGCTGGGCCGAGGTAGGCTACGGTGTCGAGTACTCGGGCGCGCCCCTCCCCGGCCCGACGGCGAAGGAGGGGACGGAGCAGCCGGTCTACTACTGGGATCCGGTGATTGCACCCTCGGGGGCGCAGTTCTACACGGGCGATCTCTTTCCCGCGTGGAAGAACAGCCTGTTCATCGGCGCGCTGCGCGAGCAGCGGCTCGTGC
>DASSIC010000419.1:0-5223 GCA_035692325.1 Gemmatimonadaceae bacterium
GCGACGAAGGGAAGCTCTCCCTCGACGATCCGGCCGAGCGGTACGTGCCCGAGCTCAAGGCCCTGAAGTATCCCACCACGGACTCGCCGAAGATCACCTTGCGGCACCTGCTCTCCCACTCGGCGGGATTTCCCGAGGACAATCCGTGGGGCGACCAGCAGCTCGCCGACACGCCGGAGCAGATGTCGGCGATGATCCGCCGCGGCATCCCCTTCTCCACCTCGCCCGGCACGTCGTACGAGTACTCCAACTTCGGATTCGCCATCCTCGGCCGCCTCGTCGCGAACGTGTCGGGGATGCCGTACACCCGCTACGTGCGCACGAGGATCCTCCTCCCGCTCGGCATGACGTCGACGACGCTGGAATCCCGCGACGTGCCGGCGAATCGCCTCGCACACGGCTACCGGTTGCAGGACGGCAAATGGCTCGAGGAGCCGCAGCTCCCCGATGGCGCCTTCGGCTCGATGGGCGGGATGCTCACGTCCGTCTCCGATCTCGGCAAATGGGTCGCCTTCATGCTCGACGCCTGGCCCCCGCGCGACGGGACCGAGCGTGGTCCTGTGAAGCGGTCGTCGGTGCGAGAGATGCAGCAGGTGACGCGCTTCAGCGGTGCGTTCGCGTCATACGACTCGACGTCGCGCACGATGTCGCTCAGCGCGGGCGGCTACGGCTACGGACTTGGCGTCCGCACGACCTGTCTCTTCCCGACGCTCGTCTCGCACAGCGGCGGTCTGCCGGGGTTCGGCTCGATCATGCGCTGGCTCCCCGAATACGGCGTCGGCATCGTGGCGCTCGGCAACCTGACCTACACGGGTTGGGGCGCGCCGACGCAGCAGGCGCTCGAGCTGCTCGTGAAGGACCGTCCCCTGCGCGAGCCGGCACCAGCACCGATCCTCCTCTCACGGCGCGATCAGGTGTCGCGCCTGATCGATCGTTGGGACGACGCCCTGGCCGACAGTCTCGCCGCGATGAACCTCTTCCTCGACGAGTCGAAGCCCCGCCGTCGCGCTTCCATTGACGGTGTGGTCGCGAAGGCGGGCGGCAACTGTCGCAACGAGGGCCCGCTCGTGGCCGAGAACCGTCTGCGTGGCCGGTGGCGGATGCGGTGCGCGAAGGGGGACCTGCGCGTGACGATGACCCTTGCCCCCACCGAGCCGGCGACGGTGCAGCTCCTCGACGTCGCGCCGATGCGGCGCGAGGATTCGCTGGCCTCGCCGCCGTCGTGCCGTCCGTAGTAGTGTTGTCGTCCTGAGCCGTAGGCGAAGGAGCTGCACCTCCCGAATGGAGTGTCCCAATGCGTGCTTTCACGATCTCGTTCATCCTCGCCGCGCTGCCGATCGCGCTCGGCGCCCAGACAACCACCGCCCCAGCGCCGCTCACCGAGGCGCAGCAGATCGCGTCGGCCGTGCTGCCGCTGCCGGCCGAGTTTCGCGGCGACGCGCGCGTGCTGGGTTATCGCGCCGCCGCGAAGGAGCTCGTGACGCTGCGCGAGGGAAATGGCGCATTCATCTGCCTGGCGAGCAACCCCGCGGTGAACGGTTTTCACGTGGCCTGCTACCACAAGTCGCTCGAGCCGTTCATGGCGCGCGGACGTGCGCTGCGCGCCAGCGGCGTGAAGGGCCCCCAGGTGGATAGCGCGCGCTTCCGCGAGATCCGCCAGGGCACGCTCGTCATGCCGAAGCAGCCGGCCGCGCTCTACTCGCTCACCGGTCCGGCGGGAAGCTTCGATCCGGCCACGAACACCGCCACCGGTGCGCGCCCCTTGTCCGTGATCTACATCTCCGGGGCGACGGCTGCGTCCACGGGGCTCTCCGCGACGCCGAAGGAAGGTGCGCCGTGGATCATGTTTCCCGGGACACCCAAGGCGCACATCATGCTCGTGCCGAAGATGTGAAACCGCGTACGGCTCCGCTCGCTTCGCGGATGGGCAAGGCACGGAGGGAAGCCGCGCATGGCGCGAAGCCTCAATTTCTTCTCCCCGCCAGCCGATCCTCCATCTTGACGCCGAACACCGGCGCGAGGAAGCGCACCGTGCCGTAGCGTCCCATCTCCCATGCCGATGTCCAGCGTCCGTGCGGTTCCAGTGACGATCGGCGGGGAGGTCGAACGACCAGGCGGTGGCGAGACCATCCTCGTGGTGGATGACGATGTCTGGATGCGTCAGATCGTCGTGCGCGTCCTGCGCGCCAACGGGTACACGACGCTCGAGGCCTGCGACGGCCAGACGGCATTGACCGTAGCGGAGAGCTTCGACGGTACGATCGACCTCGTGCTTTCCGACGCGATCATGCCCGGGATGACCGGCGCCGAGGTCGTGGATGGCCTGCGCCGAGTGCGGCCGAACCTCCCATCCGTGTTCATGTCCGGCTATCCCGGCGACGAATTGAGCCGCTGGGGCATCGACGCATCGCGCGTCGTGTTCGTGAAGAAGCCATTCAGCAATGCCGAGCTGCTCCGCTCGATCCGACAGCAGCTCGACACCCCAAGCCGTCCCATGGAGCACCCGCGCGTCGACGACGATCCGCTGACGCGACTCATCACCGATCCCGCGCGCGTGCGCGTGGTTCGCGGTACCGGGCTGCTCGACTCGGCACGCGACGAGCGGTTCGATCGTCTGACCCGGCTGGCGGCGCAGTTCCTGATGGCGCCGGCCGCGTTCCTGACGGCGGTGGATGAGACTCGTGATTTCTTCGCCTCCGAATACGGGCTCGGTGAGCTGCTGCCGGTGGATCGCGAGGTGCGAGGGCGCACCCTGTGCCATTACGCGCTCCGCTCGCCTGCCCCGCTCGTGATCGACGATACGGCGCGCGATCCCGTCTATGCGCACGTCCCGGGCGTCGCGACGTTCGGTGTCGCGGCATTTCTCGGTGTGCCACTGTTCGTGGAAGGTGTGCCCATCGGCTCGCTCTGCGCGATCGACTGGATCCCCCGCGCCTGGTCACCGGATGAAGTGCGCGTGCTCAGCGATCTCGCCGCGATGGTGCTCGACGAGATCGCGCTGCGCTCGGCGATCGCCCGGAGCACCGACGTGCGTGCGGCGCTCGGGCGGGCCAACGTCCAGCTCCAGCTGGCGAAGAATGTCGCGGAAGCCGCCAACCAGGCGAAGTCGGAGTTCCTCGCACAGATGAGTCACGAGCTGCGCACGCCGCTCAACTCCATCATCGGCTTCGCGAACGTGCTGCGCCGCAACGCGGCGAAGACGCTGGACTCCAAGTCACTCACCTACGTCGATCGCATCGGCGTCAACGGCACGCATCTGCTCGAGGTCGTGGACCGGATTCTCGACCTCTCCAAGGTGGAGCAGGGCGATCTGAGCCTGAAGTGCACCCTGGTGCAGGTCGATGACCTGATCCGCTCCGTCTGTGACGGCTTCGCCGACGAAGCGGCGGCAGCGGGTCTCACGCTGGCGATGGACATCTCGGGCGTCGACCTGTCGGGTCGCGCACCTGGCGCCGTGCACACGGACGAGAGAAAGCTCCGACAAGTGCTGATCAACCTCGTCGGGAACGCGCTCAAGTTCACCCCCTCCGGCGGGCGGGTGCGGATCACGCTGGTCTGCGATCCGTCGTCCGGCGAGCCGACGCGACTCGACGTCGCCGACACCGGCATTGGCATCGCGCCGGCGGCACAGGAGCGCGTGTTCGACGCATTCGAGCAGGCCGAGCCCGACACCAGCGCGCGTTTCGGCGGCACCGGGCTGGGACTGCGGATCTCCCGCGCGCTCTGCGAGGCCCTGGGATTTTCGCTCGTGCTGGAGAGTGCGCCGGGCGCAGGATCGACCTTCAGCGTCGTCTTTGCCGTGCGCCAGCGGTTCGCCGATCGCGTGCCGAATCTCGGTGTCCGCTAGAGCGCAAAGCAGTAGAACAACCCATCCCCGCCGGTCGACCGGAGATTCTCCTGGCTGCATCCGCTCGTCTGGTGCGCGGAATTCCACGACATCGGGTTGTCCCCGCCGCCCTGGCGGTCGTGATGGCCCACCTGCGCGTTGCCGGAGCCGCGCGCCGTCCAGTTGCTGCACGTCTTGTCCGGCCCGGCGGGGAACGCGGTGCCGTCGAGCTGCGAGCCGGTGAGGATGTCGTGGCGGTTCGGTGAATCGCCGCGCCCGTTCACGACGTCGCCCTTCTCGCTGACGGAGTTCGCCTTGCTCAGCGCGTTGTTCGCGCTGTGCAGGTCGGCGACGTCGTTCGCCACGCGCACTCCCTTCGCGTTGTTCCACGGACCCTTCCCGATCCGGTCGCGCGCATTCACCGCCGCGCGGTCACCCGACGCCTGGGTGCTCAGGTACGCGCGCCAGGTCCTGTCGGCCACCCCCACGGATTCCGCGAGCCGCTTGCAGTACGCGTCGGCGCCATCGAGGCCGCCGAGGTCGGCGCCGAGTCCCGGGCCGTTGCTCGTGATGAAGAAGCTCATGTTCGAGCTCCCATTGCTCATCCGTGGCGTCGCACAGGCGCCGACGCCCGCCAGCAGCACGATCATCGCTGAGGTCTTCATGGCCGATCTCCGGTTTCGTGGTTCGCGGTGAAGTTGCCGCGGCCGCGATCGTTCCGCCAGCTCAGCCGTGCGTGGGCGCCGCGTGCCGCAGCTTCTCCGGGTTCAGCACGCGATAGAACGCGGTGATGTGCTCGCCGTCGCTCTCCACCGACGTCGTGCAGAACACCTGCTCGCCGAAGTACGACACGATGGCCGGCTCGCCGTTGATCCATTGCACCACGTGGCGCGTCTCGCGGCCCCACTTGCTCTCGACGCCGAGCAGGAAGCGCGCGATCTTCGACGCGCCATGGATGACGTTCCGGATCGCGCTCACCTTCCCTCCGCCATCGGCGGCGAAGGTGGCATCCTCAGCGATGACCGCCATCATGGCGTCGCGGTCGTCGGCATGGAGCGCGGCGAGGAATCGCTCGAGCAGCCGCTCCGTCGTCTCCACCGGCACATCGAACCGTGCCCGCTCGCCGCGCACGCGCGTGCGCGCGCGATGCACCATCTGCCGGCAGGCGCTCTCGCTCTTCTCCAGCACGCGCGCGATCTCGTCGTACCCGGCGTCGAAGACGTCGCGCAGCAGCAGTGCCGCGCGCTCCTCCGGCGCGAGACGCTCGAGCAGGACGAGAAAGGCCATCGACAGATCCGACGCCAGCTCGGCGTTCCGGTCGGTGACCGACTCGGCGCTCGTGGCGATCGGCTCGGGGAGCCACGATCCGACATACCGCTCGCGCTCGGTGGCGGCGG
>DASSIC010000420.1:0-2520 GCA_035692325.1 Gemmatimonadaceae bacterium
GTCGAAGTCGTGCGGGACCTGCGATGCCAGATACGCGCGGTCGCTGCGCGAGAACTTGCGTCCCGGCTCCAGGTAGTCCGCCATGTACAGCGCGCGCCCCAGGCGTCCCCACGCCGACGAGCCCACGGTGTGGAATCGCACGGCGTCGAGCAGCTCGGCGCGCGACTCGCCCTCGGCCATCATCCGCGCGGCGGCGGCGGGCCCGTGCAGCATCTCCGTCGTGTAGCCGGCGTGAACACCGGCGAGCGCACGGAGCTCGGTCTCCGCCGCATCGCGCAGCGCGTCGTGATAGATCCCGGCGTCGTGCCACGCTTGCGCCTCCGGCGCTGGCAGCGTGAGCGCACGCGCCCACTGATCCAGCAGCGCCGTCACCCGCCCGATGTGCGCGACGCGCTTCTCGGACACCTGCGCCCACGACGGCAGCTCCGACGCGACGCTACTCATGCCGCGCGATCCAGCATGCGGTCGAGCTCGGACAGCTCCCGCTGCCAGAAGGCACGATGCGGCAGCCCGGGGTGCGGCAGCACGAGCCGGCTCGAATGCATCGTCACGGTGCCGAGGCGCACGAGGTCGAGATCGATCACGCGCGCGCCCCAGCGCTCCCGGCGGATTCGTCCCAGTCGACGCTCGATCGCCTGCAGCGCGTGCAGCATCGCGATGGGCGCGAGCACGCTCTCCAACGCCAGCATCTGGTTCAGGTAGGGTCCCTGCGCCGCCGGCCCGAAGGGGATCGTCTCCTCGATCGAGGATGCGGCCAGGATGCGCGTGCCGGGGAGCAGCGACAGCGCCGCCCGCGCCGACGCGAGCCACGCGGCGCGATCGCCGAGGTTGGAGCCGAGCGCAACGTCCGCACGCGGCGTCACGATCCCTGCTCCACGACGACTTCGGCGTGGGCCAGGGGGCCGCCGAGCGCGACGTGCGGCTTGCGCACGGCAACGCGAACGCCGGCGACGCCGTCGAGCGACATCACCCCCCGCGCGATGTCGCCCGCCACCGTCTCGAGGTAGTCGAGCGGCTCGGCCTCGATCACATCGCGCACCACCGCGTACAGAAGTCGGTAGTCCAGCACGCCCACCGCGTGCCCGCCGCGGCGCACTGACAGGTCGACCTCGAGGGGCTGCGGGACCTCGCGCTCGTGCGGGAGGATGCCGACCCGCACGTTGAACCGCATGCCGGCCAGCGTGATGGAGAGTCGCGCTGCGTGGTCGGGCATCGTCACGACCCTACGCTCGTGATGCGGCGGGTGAGCTCGTTGAGGTAGGTCGCGACGCCGCGCAGCTCGTGGGTGGCCCCCTCGAGCTCCCGCAGGGCGGTGGCCTGCTCGCGCGCGCTGCGCGTCACGTCCTCAGCGCCCTCGCGGTTGCGGCTCGAGATCGCGGCGATGCGTCGCACGCGATCGCTCAGGTTCGCGAACGCCAGCTCCTGCTCCCGCGACGTGAGGGCGATGCGCTGCGCCCCCGTGGCCGCGCTCGCCGTCGCGTCGACGATGAGGTCGAGCGCCTGACGCGCCTGTTCCGACAGGGCCTCGACATCCTGCACGATGGTCTCACCGCGCGACATCTGGAAGGCGACGCGACGCATCTGCTCCTCGAACGCCGACACGATGTCGCCCGCCTCGTCCGACGCGCGGGCGCTCTGCTCGGCCAGCTTGCGCACCTCGTCCGCCACGACGGCGAATCCCGCCCCGTGCTCCCCCGCGCGCGCCGCCTCGATGGCGGCGTTCAGCGCGAGCAGGTTGGTCTGGTCGGCCAGCTCGCGAATGACGGCGATGAACTCGGTGATGCGCCGGACCGTCTGCGAGAGTCCCTGGATCTGGCTGCCGCTCTCGCCGACGAAGGTCTTGGCGCCCACCAGCCGCTCGATCGCGGTGGCGATCGTGTGCCGGTGCTCCGAGGCGATCTCGGTGGCGCGCTGGCTCTCCACCGCCGCCGCGCTGCCGTCGCGCACCACGCCCTGGGTGGCGGCGTGCAGCGTCTGTGTGACCTCGAGCGAGCGGTCCACCTGCTCGCTCTCCTCCGCGATCGCGCGAGTGATGTCGCCGATCGTGCGCGCCACCGATTCGCCGCCGCCGCGGAGGGCGCGCGCCGACGCCGTGAGCGTCTCGAGCTGCGAGCTCACGCGGGTCATCGCCTCCAGGAGGGGGCGCCGCAGATCGGAGATGTGGAGCGTGGTCGCGAGCTGGTTCGCGAAGCGGCGGATTACCGCCGCCTCCTTGTCGCCGTAGGTGTCGGGCTTGTGGTGCTCCAGCTCGAGCATGCCCACCGTGCGGTCGCCGAACTTCAGCGGCACCATGATCAGGCTGCGCGCGGCGGAGACGACCGTCGCGGTGCGCGGATCGCGCAGGGTGTCGCGCACGCTCACCGAATCGCCGGAGGCGAGCGCCTCGGCGCGCAGGGGGACGAACCCGTCGTCCCGCTGGTGCGGCGTCTCCAGGTAGCCCTGCTCCCCGTGCCAGATGGTGCGCAGCGCTCCGTCGTCGAGCCGAGCGATGCGGAACTCCTGCCAGTCCACGAGCCGGTG
>DASSIC010000421.1:0-6383 GCA_035692325.1 Gemmatimonadaceae bacterium
ATCCACCACGATCAGGCGTGGATGCGGCAGTCAGCGCGGCGCTGGAAGGTGCGGATCGTCCGCCGAGCGCCATCCTGTACGTGAGCTGCGACCCGGCGACGCTGGCGCGCGACGTGGCGCGCATGCCCCGCTACCGGGTGGCGTCGCTGCGCGCGTACGACATGTTTCCGCAGACCGCGCACGTGGAGACCGTGTGCGAGCTCGTTCCGGAGGCGGCATGAAGTACGTGGTGAGGGTGGGCGACGAGGACGTCGAGGTATCGCTGGATGGCGACGCCGTGACCGTTGGCGAGATGACGACCGTGGCACAGGCGACGGAGCTGGACGGCACGCCGGTGCGCATGGTGACGATCGGCAACGAGGTGCATCGCGTCGTGGCGCGGCGTGGAGCGACGCGCGGGCGCTACACCCTCTGGCTGGATGGCTTCCGGTACGAGGTGGAGGCGCTGGACGAGCGGGCGCGCGCGATCCGCGAGCTGAGCGGCGCGTCCGCCGGACCGACGGGACCAGCCCCGCTCATCGCGCCAATGCCCGGAATGATCGTTCGCGTCGCCGTCACCGTCGGCGACATCGTGCAGGCGGGACAGGGACTCGTCGTCATGGAGGCGATGAAGATGGAAAACGAGCTGCGCGCCACGGCCGCCGGCACGGTGAAGGCCGTGCTGGCGGTGGCGGGAACCGCGGTCGAGAAGGGCGCCATTCTGCTGGAGCTCGAGTGATGCGCGCCCGGCTCGCACTTCTGCTGCTCGGCATGGCGGCGAGCGAGGTCGGCGCGCAGACGCCGAACACCGACGTCTTCCTGGCGCCGCTGTCGCGCCGCGGCGACTCGCTCACCGTCGGCGCAGCCGAGAACGTCACGCACCGCGCCGGCTACGACAATCAGCCCGCCTTCCTCCCCGACGGCGGCGCACTGCTGTACACGGTGATCGGCGCCGATGCTCAGGCCGACATCTGGCGCTACGACATCAAGTCCCGTCGCACGACGCGGGTCACCTCCACGCCGGAGAGCGAATACTCGCCCACGCCGATGCCGGGGGGAAAGCGATTCAGCGTGGTGCGCGTGGAGCGTGATTCCACGCAACGGTTGTGGAGCTTCGCGCTGAACGGCAGCGACCCCCAGCTACTGCTGCCGTCGCTCGCGCCGGTGGGATATCACGCGTGGCTCAACGCCAACCGACTGCTCGCATACGTGCTCGGCACACCCTCCACCTTGCACGCGATCGATCGCGCCGGCACCAACGACGAGATCCGCGCGCGCGACATCGGCCGTGCGCTGCAGCGGATCCCGGGGCAGGGCTGGTACAGCTTCACGCGCCGCGACAGCACGAAGGCACTCTGGATCACCGCGCAGCCGTTCGAGGGCGGTCCGCTGGCGCCCCTCGTTCAGGCACCCGACGACGACGAGTACCACGTGTGGACGCCGGACGGCGTGCTCCTCTCCGCGACCGAGGGTGCGATCGTGCGGTGGAATGGCCGCACCGGTGACGACGGGGAATGGCTGCCGGTGGCGACGGTGCCGGGTGTGAAGAACATCAGCCGGCTCGCGGTGAGCCTCGACGGCCGGTGGCTCGCCTTCGTCGCCGAGCCGATCGCGCCGGTCGCGCCGGTCGCGCCGTAGCGACGTGCCCGCCGGCACGCCATCGCCCGTTCGCGTGCTGGCGATCTCCGGGAGTCTGCGACGTGCGTCCTCGAACGGAGCGATCCTGCGCGCCGCAATCGAGCTCGCGCCCGCCGGCGTCGTCGTCGAACTGTACGACGGGCTCGCGACGCTGCCGCACTTCAATCCCGATCTGGACCGCACGCTCGACGATCCGCTCCTGCCGTCGCCCGTGCGTGCCCTGCGCGCGGCCATCGGGAGCGCGCACGCGCTGCTCATCTCCAGCCCCGAGTATGCGCACGGCGTGCCGGGCTCCCTGAAGAATGCGCTGGACTGGCTCGTGGGCGGGAGCGAGATCGTCGACAAGCCGGTCGCGCTGTGGAACACGGCGCCGCACGCCACACACGCGCAGGCGTCGTTGGCGGAAACGCTCCGCACGATGTCCGTGCGCCTGGTGGCGGAGGCGGATCTGTCGCTCTCGCTCGGCGGTCGTGATCACGCGCAGGTGGCGGCGGATCCCGCGCTCGCCGCGCGCCTGGTGCATGCCCTCGACGCGCTGCGTCGAGCCGCCGCGTCGCCTTAGCGCTTCCGCCCCGGCGCGATCGCGTTCCGGCCGAAGCGCGCGCGCACGGCATCCATCGCGCGCGCCACCTCGACGTCCTTCTTCGTCTCCAGCGGCGGCCTACCCACGTCGAACAGCGCGAGCTGCCGGGGAGCGGGCGCACCGAAGTTCGAGAGGCCGACCCCGAGCAGCCGCGCCGGCACCCGTCGCGCCTTGCGCAGCTTGTGGAGCAGCGCACGCGCGATGGGATAGATCGCACGATCCGACGTCAGCGCTTCCTCCACCGTGCGACTCGCCTGCCGCGTCGTGAAGTCCGTGTCGCGGATGCGCACCGTGATCGTGCGTGTCGCGAGCCCCTCGGTGCGCAGCTCCGCGGCGGCGCGCCCAACGAGCTCCGTCAGCTCGCCCTCGAGCAGCAGATCGTCGTGGATGTCGGCGTCGAAGGTCTCGTCGCGGCTGATGCTCTTCGCCACGTCCCGCTCCTCGACCTCGGCTTCGTCCACGCCGCGCACGCGCTCGGCGAGCCATTCCGCGTCGCGTGTACCCACCAGCCGAGCCAGCGCCGCCTCGTCGAGCGCGAGCACGTCCTCCACCGACCGCAGCCCCCGCTCGGCGAGGCGTGCCGTCGTCTTGGGGCCGATGCCGGGGATGTCGCGCAGCTCGAGCTGGCGCATGAAGGCGAGCTCATCTCCCGCCGGCACGACGTGCACGCCGGTCGCGCCCGTCTTCGGCTTGGCGCGCTCGACCGCCAGCTTGGCCACGAGCTTGGACGTGCCGCCGCCGATGGAGACGGACAGCCCCGTTTCGGCCCTCACCGCATCGCGAATCCGGTGGGCGATCGTGTCGAGCGGCGCGTGCTCGTACAGCGCCTCGGTGCCGCCGAGGTCGAGATACCATTCATCGATGCTGGCGGCCTGGACTACCGGGGAGAAGCGCTCGAGCACCGCGCGGATCTCCCGGTGCTTCCGGGAGCAGGCGCCGCGCGGTACGGGGACGCACACGGCATCCGGGCAGAGGCGCAGCGCGCGCGAGATGGGCATCGCCGATCGCACGCCGAACTTTCGCGTCTCGTAGGAGGCCGAGCAGACCACCCCTCGGCTCCCTGCCGCCCCGCCCACGATGAGCAGCGGCGCCTTGCCGGCCCCCTCCGGGTCGACCATGCGCGCGACGGCGACGAAGAAGGCGTCGGCGTCGGCGAGGAGGATGCGGCGGGCGGGAGCGTCGGCGGGGGTCACGTCTGCAAGATCGACGCAGGCGGGCCGGTGCGCCATCGGGCCTCTGGGCAATCGGGCTGCCGCGCGCACGTCTCACGTCCCGAAGTCCAAGCGTTGACTACGCTTACGGTCGAGCTTAGCTTAGGTGTCTGCCCTAAAACGCCTTCAGTGGCGGCCGAGACCCGGGTTGCATGACGCACCGGTGAGGCGATGGTCTCATTCGAGTAATCTGGTCATGTTCAAATCGTACACCGCGACGCCGAGCGACATCCAGCAGGACTGGTATGTCGTCGACGCCGAGGGCATGGTCCTCGGTCGCCTCGCGACGGAGATCGCGCGCATCATCCGCGGCAAGCACAAGCCGATGTTCACGCCGCACATGGACACCGGCGATGGCGTCATCGTCATCAACGCCTCCAAGGTTCGCGTCACCGGCCGCAAGGCGGAGCAGAAGGAATACTTCCGCCACACCGGCTACATGGGTCACGAGCGGTTCACGCCGTTCGCCAGCATGCTCGCCAAGCATCCCGAGCGCGTGATCGAGAAGGCAGTGTTCGGCATGCTGCCGAAGACGGCCCTCGGCCGCCAGGTGCTCCGCGGCAAGCTCCGCGTATACCCGGGTGCCGAGCACCCGCACACCGCGCAGACTCCCAAGACGCTGACCTTCCCGAAGGCCGAGGCCAAGTAACCAATGCCCGATACGCAGATCACGCACACGATCGGCCGCCGCAAGGAAGCCGTCTGCCGTGTCTACCTGAAGCCCGGTTCGGGCAAGTGGGACATCAACGGGCGTACGCTCGGTGACTACTTCCCGCGTCCCGCCCTGGTCACGAGCATCCAGCAGCCCTTCACGGCCACGGATCGCCTCGGCCAGTACGACGTGAAGGCGAACGTGAACGGCGGTGGCCAGAGCGGCCAGGCCGGCGCGCTCCGTCTTGCCGTCGCCCGGGCGCTCGTGAAGATCGACGAGACGCACCGTCGCAAGCTGCGCGACCTCGGCCTGCTCACGCGCGACGCGCGGGCGGTCGAGCGCAAGAAGCCGGGCCGTCCGAAGGCTCGCAAGCGCTTCCAGTTCAGCAAGCGCTAGTACTGCTGTCGTCCCGGGCATCGCGAAGGACCTGCACGTGCGGGTCCCTCGCTCCGCTCGGGACGACAGAACGCAGTTCGCAGTTCATCTCTCACGCTTCCCGAGCTGTCGTTCGGTGCCGGTCCATCCGGTGAACGTTGGCGACGACGGAAGCGGACGACACAACCACACGGAACACGGAAATGCCTGAGACCCTGCCCAAGCTCGAAGACCTGCTGGCCGCGGGTGTCCATTTCGGACACCAGACCCGCCGGTGGAATCCCAAGATGCGCCGCTTCATCTTCGCGGAGCGCAACGGGATTCACATCATCGATCTCCAGAAGACCCTCCGTCAGATCGAGATCGCGCAGAAGCTCGTGCGCGACGTCGTGCTGCGCGGCGAGAGCGTTCTCTTCGTCTGCACGAAGCCGCAGGTGGCGGGCATCGTGAAGTCCGAGGCCGAGCGCGCCGGCGCGATGTACATCACCGAGCGCTGGCTCGGCGGTCTGCTCACCAACTTCCAGACGGTCAAGAAGCAGCTGCGCCGCCTGAAGGAGCTCGACGCCGGGTCGGCCGAGGGCGGTGAGTGGGCGAACTACACGAAGAAGGAGCGTCTGATGATGACGCGTGAGAAGGAGAAGCTGTCCAAATACCTCAACGGTATCCGGACGCTCACGCGCACCCCGGGCCTCATGTTCGTCGTCGACGCGAAGAAGGAGAAGATCGCCGTCGCCGAGGCGAACAAGCTGGGCATCCCGATCATCTCGATCGTCGACACGAACGCCGATCCCGACCTCATCACCGTGCCGATCGCCGGCAACGACGACGCGATCCGCTCGGTGGAGCTGATCACGCGCGCCATCGCCGACACGATCGCCGAGGCGCGCCGCGAGGCGCCGTCGCGCGAGGAGAACGAGGAAGGGAAGGAAGGCGAGATGACGTACAGCTCCGAGCGTGGCACCGAAGCCGCTGGGGACCGCGACGACAAGCGTCGCCGCCGTCCGCGCCGTCGTCGGGCCAAGCCCGAAGCGATCGCCGCGCACCTCAAGGGCACCGAGGGCGAGGCCGGCGAAGCTGGCGAGGCCGCTGGAGACGACGCGGCCGAGTAGGCGGTTCGCGCGGGGATGCCCGCATGGGCATCCCCGCTCCGACTGGTTACCATTCATACGCCGCCGGCTTTCCCGGCGGCGTTTCCACGACAGATAAGGACTTGCGAGCAATGGCTGCGTACACCGCCAAGGACGTTTCCGAGCTGCGCCAGCGCACTCAGGCCGGCATGATGGATTGCAAGAAAGCCCTGGAGGAAAATCAGGGGAACATGGACGCGGCCGTCGAATGGCTGCGCAAGAAGGGGATCGCGCGCGGGGAGAACCGCGCCGGCCGCGCCGCGTCGGAGGGCAAGATCGTCGCGAAGACGTCGCCCGACGGCAGGACGGGCGCGATCGTCGAGCTGAACAGCGAGACGGACTTCGTGGCGCGCAACGAGGTGTTCGGCCAGACGGCCGATCGCATCGCCGCGACGCTGCTGGCCGACGGCAAGTCCGACGGCATCGTGGCCACCGGCGAGGGCTCGCCCCTCATGGCCGCCAAGTTCGGTGACGCCGGCACGCTGGCCGACTCGCTCAAGCAGTTCACGGGCACGATCGGCGAGAACATCGTGCTGCGTCGCTATGCCCGCTTCGGCGGGGCCGGTGCGGTCGGTGCCTACGTGCACCACAACGGCAAGGTCGGCACGCTGGTCGAGCTGGCAGGCATCACCGGCGAGCCGGGGCAGCAGCTCGCCCGCACGATCGCCGAGCACGTGACGGCGGGCGTGCCCACGGTGCCGGTGGCCGTGACGCGCGACGACGTCCCCGCCGAGCTGGTGGAGCGCGAGCGTCGCATCTTCTCCGAGCAGGCGGCGGCGAGCGGCAAGCCGGCGAACATCATCGAGAAGATGGTCGGC
>DASSIC010000422.1:0-5872 GCA_035692325.1 Gemmatimonadaceae bacterium
CGGGGATAAAGGTCGGGTTTCGCCAGTGAACACTTCGTGAAGCGAGTCTGTTGTTTTGTTCACAAAGGGCCGTGTGACTGGGACGTGGGACGGAACGACGAGGGGCACACCGATCGATCTCGGTGTGCCCCGGTGCTGTCGTCCTGAGCACAGCGAGGGACCTGCACCTCGACTGGCGGGTGCAGGTCCTTCGTTCGCTGCGCTCCCTCAGAACGACAGTGCTATTTCACTCGCACCCGGATCCAGAAGAACCGGCTCGCGCCCGTGGCGAGCGTGCCGGCGAGATCGGCGGTGAGGGTGCCGGCGGCGGTGGCGATCGTCCAGCCGGCCGCGTCGGGGGAGGCGGAGTCGTAGGTCACCTGACCGGGGATCGGGTCGGTGATGCTCACCGCGGCCGCGGCGGCGCCGCCCCCGTTGGTGACGGTCACGCGGTACTGCACGTACTCCCCGGTGGTCACCGCGCCCGCGCCGACGAGCGTCGTGCGGTCGTCGCGATAGAGCTGCTTGGTCATGGCCACGCCGGCGCGCGTGACGGTGACGGTGAGATCGCCGGCGTCCGTCGCCGCGGTCGTGGCCGTCGACGTCGCGGTCAGGGTGATCGTGGCCGAGGCGCCCGTCGCGGCGGCGGTGGCGACGGAGTACACGACGGCCACGTTGCGCGTCGCGCCGGAGGCGGTGGCCGCGGTGGTCGCGCTGCTGCCGGCGACGCCGTTCACCGAGACGATCGTCACGATCCCCGCCGGGGCGACCGATGCCACGACGTTGTAGCTGTCGCTCACGCTGCCGTTGTTCGTGAGCACGAACGTCTGCGTGTAGTTCGTGCCGTTGCTGGGGAGCTGCGTGGCGGCCGCGCCGTCGGGGGTGGTGGCCACGCGTCGCACCGTGACGGCCGACGTCGTGGAGGCGGTGTTGTTGGTGAGATCGGCGTCGTCGTTGCCGGGGTAGGACACCGTCGCGACGTTGGTCACGCTGGTGGCGGCAGCGCTCGTGATGAACGCGACGATGGTGATCGTCGTCGCCACGTTCTTGAAGTAGCTCGCCGCCCAGGTGCAGGTCACCACCTGGCCGGCGGCGCCGCAGGCCCACCCGGCACTGGCCGTCGCGCTGGTGTACGTGAGGCCAGCGGGGAGGGTGTTCGTGACCGTGATCGGCCCAGCGGCCGACTGCGGCCCGTTGTTGTTCAGGGTCAGCGTGTACGTCGCATTGCCGCCGGTGGCGAACCCCGCGCTCGCCGTCCCGGTAATGACCATGTCCGACTTGGGGACGAGCGCCGCATCGTCACGCGGCGAGACGGCGTGCGCCGGCTGCGGCAGGAGCAGCGCGAGCACGAACGCCGCGACGCCCCCCACGCCGAGCGCGCTCGCGGGCGGCGTTCGAGCCGGCCCACGACCGGGGCCCGACACGCGTCGCCGTGACATGATGGGACATTATGCGTCCTTCTATGACGAAACCCTGAAGTGAGTCTGTCTTTTTCTTCACGATCGGCCGGGATGGGGTGCGCGGGTGACGAAGCTGCTGGTCGTTGAAGACGACGCCGACGTACGCGACCTCGTGAGCCTCGTGCTCCGCGAGGAGGGCTACGCCGTGGATGCGGCCCCCGACTACACCGAGGGTCTCGCGCTCGCGCGCACGAACGACTACGACGCCCTCGTGCTCGACGTCCGCCTTCCCGACGGAAACGGGATGGACATCGCGCGCGCGCTGCGCCGCGAATCGCGCATGGTGCCCATCCTCATGCTCACCGCGCAGCGCACGCCGGGCGACGCGGTGCGCGGGCTCGACGCCGGGGCGGACGACTATCTCGGCAAGCCGTTCGACGTCACCGAGCTCAAGGCGCGCATCCGCTCGCTGCTCCGCCGCGGCTCGCCGGCGCGCACTGACCAGCTCACCTGCGGCGCCCTCGTCGTGAACCGTCTGACCCGGCAGGCACTGCTCGCCGGCGATCGCCTCACGCTGACGACGAAGGAGTTCGGCGTGCTGGAGCACCTGGTCGCGCACGCCGAGCAGGTGGTGACACGGAGCGCATTGCTCGAGCACGTGTGGGAGCGCACGCGCGATCCCGACTCCAACGTGATCGACGTCCACGTCGCGCGCCTGCGCAGCAAGCTGCGCGAAGGGGAGGGCACGCCGAGGATCGCGACAGTACGAGGAGTCGGTTTCATGATGACCGCTGGTAGTTGAGCGCGCAGTTGACTGCTTGACTGGATAGCTGCTCGAAACGGTTCTCAGTCAACTACGCACCGAGCCAGCTCACCGCATCGACGAGCAGCCGGCCACGACACTCGACGCGCCATAGTGGCGGCGCTCGAGGGTCGCCGGGCCCGACGCGGGCACTCGAACGACGAACAGGTTGTCGTACTCGCTGTCGCAGATCGCCGTCGGCTTCGGGGCGCCCAGCGCGGCGACGATGTCGGGGACGGTGTTGCTGTGGCCCACGACCACCACCGTCTCGCCACGATGATGCGCGAGGATCCCCTCGGCCACCAGTCGCGCATGATCGCGCGCGCGGGCGTCGACGATCTCCGGCACGAGCCCACGCCGCGCGGCGAGCGGCGCTGCAGTAGCGCGCGTGCGCGCGAAGTCGGTGCTCACGATCGCGTGCACCGGCATGTCGGCAACGGCGTCCACCAGTGCCCGCGCCCGCGCCTCACCCTGCGCGGTGAGCGGCGGATCCGCCGCGGGCTCGGCGGCCTTCTCCGCATGGCGCACGAGCACGATGGTCGTCGTGCCAGAACGGTCGGGCGCGGAGCTGCCCTGCTGCTGCACCGGCGCGCAGCCCGCGAGCAGCGCGACGGCAAGAAGTGCTCGATGAATTCGCATGGGCGATGATGAGTAGTTGACTCGCTGACTGGATAGCTGTGGGACTGATAACTGAAAACGAGTCGGCAGTCGTCCGTCGAACAGTCGTCAGCCAACGGCGAAACGAAAAGGCCGGGCTCCAGTTCGGAGCCCGGCCGTCATCTCGCCGATCCTCGTTCAGGATCCGCGTCGATCCGCGATCACGCAGCCGACTCGTCCGGCATCTTCGTCGCCGGTGCGCTCGACTCCCTGATCACCACGCCGCCGATCATCGGGCCGCGGCCGAGCACCAGTGCGGCGAGCCGGGACGGCATGTAGACCGTCTCCTTGGCCAGCGCGGGTGGTGCGGCGAAGGTGGGGATCGAAACGCTGTACGCGGCGAGCTGCCGGATTGCCTTGCTGCTGAACATGATTCCCTCAGTTGATCGTTGCAGGTTCGACACTGCGATCGGGAAAAGGGTTTGTCCTTCCCCTTCCCCTCACCGAACCCAGTGCATCCAGGGCCCGGTCACACAGCTTCGTTCCCCGCTCGCGCTCCATGATCTCCATCGCCTTCTCGTGCGGCATGCCCGCCCGATAGGGCCGGTCCGACGTGAGCGCATCGTAGATGTCCGAGACGACGAGAATGCGGCTCGACAGATCGAGTTCGTCGCCCATCACACCATACGGATATCCACTGCCATCGAGTTTCTCGTGATGCAGCGAAGCCATCCGCGAGAAACGTTTGAATACACCAACGCGCTGCAGGATCTCGAAGGTGTGCAGCGGATGGCGCTCCATCGCGACGCGCTCATCCGTCGTCATCGGGCCGTTCTTGTCGAGGATCGCGTTGGAGACGCCGAGCTTGCCGATGTCATGCAGCAGCCCAGCACGGTAGATGTGCCGCTGGGCGTCGGCGTCGAGCGCGCATTCCGCCGCGAGCTCACGCGCGACGTCGGCGACGCGTGACGAGTGATTGAAGGTGAAGGGGCTCTTCGCGTCGATGATGTCGGCGAACGCTCGGCACACGCCGTCCAGTCCGTCGTCGTCCACCTCCATGTGCTGGTCGCGCGGCTCGGCGGCAACGACCGCGCTGGTGACGTCGCCGCGCAGCAGCGACCACCATGCGTCATCGTGCTTCCATCCTTCGACGATGCGAACGAGACGGGGATCGAACCAGCTGCCACTGCGCTGCCGTGCGACGCGCAGCGCCGAGCGCGCACCGCCGCGGTGCTGGAACGCTTCCATCGTCTGCGCGAGGTTCGCGATACGGGCGAGCAGCGGGATGTCGTCGCCGGCGAGTCCGCGCGCATACCCCAGCCCGCACCAGTGTTCGTCCAGCGAGCGGATCGCCTCCGCGGTCTCGGTGGGAAAGCCGAGCTGCCGCGCGATGGACGCGCCGCGATCGCAGCGGATGCGGATCAGTTCCTTCGTCATGTCCTCCGACCGCGCGATGGCGACGAAGTGCCGCACGCGCGCGCCGAGCGACTTTCCGCGGCCGACCATGGCCGCGGTGGTGAGTGCGAGCCGCACGCGCTGATGCCAGTTCACCAGCTTCATTCGCGGCTTCACGAACTGGTCGTCGCTCCCGAACATCGCCGCCATGCGGCCCGCGTTGCTCGAGCACCCGGCGTCCTTGAGGAGGAGCGCGTAGTAGAGCGCCGACCGCTGCGTCACTTCCACGCCGGCTTCGTCGGCGATGCGCATGCCGATGAGACAGTTGCGCATCGTGTGCCCCACTGTCGCCCCCTCGGTGAGATCGAGGGCGTAGGAGAGGGAAGAGAGGACTTCGGAGAGGGAAACACGCTCGCTGGGGGGCATGACGGAAAACGACTGGGGCCGTGGGAAGTTTCCTATTGGCGTGCGGCGTGTGGCGACGAGCCGATGTCCGGCTACCAGGCGGGGAGCCGTATGCCTGTCGGGAGAATTGATGCACCTGTGCTCAATTCGTCCTGATGCACTTCCTGCCGGCAGTCAGTAGTTTGTACCTGAACAATGCGCCGCCTCCGTCGCCTCTCCCGCCCCCTCAACGCGATCTTCGCGCTCTGGTTCGCCATCGTGCTTGGCGATCCGGGGGTGCTGCACGCGTGTCCGATGCATGGTGGGCACGGCGGGACGCACGCTGCGGCATCCGCGCACGCCGGCCACGAGATGCATGGCGCAAGCGCGGCATCGACGCCGGAAGCGGCCCAGCATCATGACGCGCCGGCGCCCTGCACCTGCGTTGGACACTGCTGCGCGGAGTCCACCGTGGCGCCCGTCCCCACCGTACCGGCCGTGCACGTGCCGGATGCCGTGGCCGCGGTGCAGCATCCGCTCACCGCCCCGTCGGCTGACGCCCCCGCGTCCCCCGACCTCCGCCTTCCCTTCGCGAACGGACCTCCGACCGCCTGACCCGTCCGCGCCATCGCGCGCCGGACGCCCGTCATCGCGTTCCCCGCCGCCACGCCGTGGCGGCCGTTCTCTCAGGTCCAATCGAACGAATGGAGGCGTCATGGCACCCCGTGCCCTGATCGCATCGCTGCTCTTCCTGTTCGGCGCGCTCGCGCCGCGCCCGCTCGGCGCGCAGTCCACCGCCACCCTCACCGGTCGCGTCACCCTCGACGGCGCACCCGTGTCCGACGTCGCCGTCTTCCTCGCCGGCACCACGCGCGGCACCATCACCGGCGAAGATGGCCGATACCAGATCGCCGGCATCGCGCCCGGCAGCTACGTCGTGGTCACGCAACGCATCGGGGCCGCGACGCAGCGGTCGCCGCTCACGATCCGCGACGCAGCGCACGCGACGCTCGACGTCGCCCTCGTTAGCGCGACGACGCTGTTGACGCCGATGACGGTGAGCGCCACGCGCGAGCTCCGGCGTCGCGACGAAGCCTCGGCAACGATCGACGTCATGGATGGCGCGGAGCTGCGTCGCACTCATGCCTCGCACCCCTCGGGGATCATGAACCGCATCCCGGGCGTGCACGTCTCCGAGCTGTCCGGCGAGGGGCACAGCATGTCAATGCGCCAGCCGATCACCACGAAGCCGATGTACCTCTATCTCGAGGACGGCATCCCGACGCGCGCGACCGGCTTCTTCAATCACAACGCG
>DASSIC010000423.1:0-7910 GCA_035692325.1 Gemmatimonadaceae bacterium
CGCCGCAGTCGCGGACTCTGCGGCTTTCGGCTCGGCCGGTGGCGGAAGCAGCAAGTCGAGCAGCCGCTCGTCGACGCGCTCGTTCGCCAGGTCCTCCACCTCACTCTCGCGCTCCGTTCGCACCATGTCGATGGCGCTGTCCACGAGATCGCGAATCATCCCTTCCACGTCGCGGCCCACGTATCCCACTTCCGTGAACTTCGACGCCTCGACCTTGATGAACGGCGCCCCCGTCAGCTTGGCGAGGCGGCGGGCGATCTCCGTCTTCCCCACGCCGGTGGGACCGATGAGGATGATGTTGTTGGGGGAGATCTCGTCGCGGATGGCCTCGGGCGCCTGCTGGCGACGCCACCGGTTGCGGAGCGCGATGGCGACCGCTTTCTTCGCGTCCGCCTGGCCGACGATGTAGCGATCGAGCTCCGCCACGATCTGGCGAGGCGTCAGGTCAGCGAGACGGGCAAGGGCTTGCTGCGTGCGGGGGGAGGGCATGACTTAAGCTAGCCGCTGAACGGCAACCGAAGTACGTGGTACATGGTACTCCGTACGGAGACCGACACCCAGGGCCACGCTAATTCGGAATCCGGTCCCCCGAGGCGCGTCGGCTCATTGGACTGGCCGGCCCGCAGATCCTGGTACTCGGTACTGGGTCCAGGTACTTCGGTCGTCGTTCACCCCTCGAGTACCGTGATGTTCGTGTTGGTGTACACGCAGATCTCCCCGGCGATGGTGAGACTCTGGCGCACGATCTCGGCCGGGCTCAGGTCGGTGTTGGCGGCCAGGGCGCGCGCGGCGGCGAGTGCGTACGAGCCACCGGACCCGATCGCGAGGATCCCGTCGTCAGGCTCGATCAGCTCGCCCGTGCCCGAGATCACGAAGCCGTGGTTGCGGTCGGCCACGATGAGCAGCGCCTCCAGCCGACGCAGCACGCGGTCACTGCGCCACTCCTTGGCCAGCTCCACCGCGGCTCGTGGAACGTTGCCCGGGTAGCGCTGCAGCTTTTCCTCGAACTTCTCGAACAGGGTGAGGGCATCCGCAGCCGAGCCGGCGAAGCCGGCGAGCAGCTTGCCATCCCCGATCGCCCGCACCTTGTTCGCGGTTGCCTTCATGACCGTGTCGCCGACGGTCACCTGTCCATCGCCGCCCAGCGCGACCCTTCCGTTGCGCCGCACGGCCAGGATGGTCGTGGCGCGGATTCGCGGTAGTTCAGACATGCACGGAAGCTAGCGGATTCGAGACTTGGGGGGTGGTGGCGCATCCTTCTCGTGACGATGGGTGCGTCCCTCTTCCCCACGTCGCAGCGCCCCCCGGTTCACGAACCGATCGCGCAGATAGCGGCGGTTCATCCACGCGCCGATGAGCAGGAGCACTCCGCCGGCGATGACCGCGACGTTGACGTAATCCCAGGTGTCCCGGCTGATGAGCGCCGCCGCGAAACAGAGCACTCCCAGCCCGATCAGCGCCTCGCCGCTCAGGCTGCGCTCCGTGCGCGGACGCCGTCGGCGCTCACGAAATGGCGCGACATCCTCGGGAATCCAGGCGTCGGCGACGAGCCCAAGCCCCACCAGGCCGATCAGAATGCCGACGATCAAGGGAATGACTTCGATGCGCACCTGGCAGCTCCGGAGCGGGGAACCGTCGACCTCAAGCGATCTTCATGCCCGAGGATGAGCCTTCTGGTACACCTGCTTCAGCCGCTCGACGCTCGTGTGGGTGTAGATCTGCGTCGTCGAGATGGAGGCATGACCCAGCAGCTCCTGAACGGCGCGCAAGTCCGCACCGGCGTCGAGCAGATGCGTTGCGAAGCTGTGCCGGAGCGAGTGCACGGAGAGCCCCGCGTCCTCGTCCACCTGCTCCAGAAAGGACGAGACGACCTTCTGCACCATCCGCACGCCGATGCGCTTGCCCGTGCGAGCGAGGAAATACGCGGAGCGTTCGCCCGACGAACCGACCTGCCGGAGCAGATCGTCGCGCTTCGCCTCGTAGTTCCGCAGCGCGAGCTGGGCATGGTCGCCCACCGGGATGATGCGTTCCTTGCGCCCCTTCCCGCGCACCTTCACCTGCTGACTCACGAGATCGAGGTCACCTCGACTGAGCCCCTGCAGCTCCGACAGCCGCATGCCCGTGCTGTAGAACAGCTCGAGGATGGCGAGGTTGCGCACGTCGACGAAGTTTCCTTCGAGCGCACGCGCCTCGGCGAGCTGGAAGAGAAGGTCGATCTGCACGCGGTCGAGGTAGCCCGGGAGATGTTTCTCCTGCCGTGGCGCGCCCACGGCACGCGCCGGATTCGACTCGACCATCTCGTTGCGATGCATCCAGCGATAGAAGCTGCGCACGCCGGACAGCGTCCGCGCCATCGTCCGCTTCCCCACCCCGCGCCGCGACAGGTATGCGAGGAATCCGCGCATCGCCAGACGATCCACGCCTTCCCAGCTCCATCCATCGGCGCCGTAGTATCCACCGAGGAACTCGGCGAACGCGGCGAGATCGCGCCGATATGCCGTGACCGTATGGGGGGAGACGTCGCGCTCCTTGGCGAGGTGGCGCAGGTACTCCTGCACGTCCGGCGGGATGGCGTCGCCGCCCTCCTGCGCGCTCGTGGCGGACTCGCGCGCCATCACGCGGGGATGCGCAGGTGCGCGTCGCGCCACGCCGTCATGTCGGCGAGGGCTCGCTCTGCGAGCCGGTCCTTCCTGGCCCGCTTGTCCTTCACACGCACGCCGAGATCGTCCACGAGCCCGAAGTTCGCATTCATCGGCTGGAAGTGCCGCGGGTCCGCCTCGCGCAGATAGCGGTACAGCGCGCCGAGCATCGTCGTCGTGGGAGGCAGCACCGGTTCCTCGCCGGCGAGCAGCCGCGCGAGGTTGATGCCGGCGATCAGGCCGGTGGCCGTGCTCTCGGTATATCCCTCGACTCCCGTGAGCTGGCCGGCGAACAGGGTGAGCGGATCGTCCCGCAGCGCCAGATGCGGCGCGAGCGACGCTGGCGCATTGAGGTACGAGTTTCGATGGATGGAGCCGAAGCGCAGAAACTCCGCCTCCTCCAGCCCGGGAATCATCCGGAAGACTCGCTGTTGCTCGGGATAGCGGAGCCGGGTCTGGAAGCCGACGAGGTTCCACATGCGGCCGGCGCGATCCTCCATGCGGAGTTGCACCACGGCGTGCGCTTCGCGCCCCGTGCGCGGGTTCACCAGACCCACGGGCTTCATCGGACCGAAGCGCAGCGTTTCGCGGCCGCGACGCGCCATCTCTTCGGCGGGCATGCACCCCTCGAAGTATGGAACGGCGTCGAACTCGTGCGCCGTGGCCTTGTCCGCCGTGGTGAGCGCATCGAGGAAGGCCTCGTACTGCTCGCGCGTCATCGGACAGTTCAGATACGCGCCGTCGCTCTCCCCTTCCATCGTCTCCTTGCCGTAGCGGGAGGCCCGGAAGACGACGTCGTAGTCGATCGATTCGGCGCTCACGATGGGAGCGATGGCGTCGTAGAACGCGAGCGCCTCGATGCCGAGCCGGGCACGAATGACGTCGGCGAGCGCACTCGACGTGAGCGGGCCGGTCGCGACGATGCCCGGCGTCGGGAGCGCGGCGACCTCGCCTCGTTCAACGGTGATGCGCTGATGTCCGGTGACGCGCTCGTGCACCGCCGCCGAGAAGACATCGCGGTCGACCGTCAGCGCGCTCCCCCCGGGTACGCGGGCGAGGTCGGCGCATTCCAGCACCATGCAGTCCAGCAGCCGCATCTCGGCCTTGAGCAGGCCGTGCGCATTGCTCGTCTCGGTGCTCTTGAAGGTGTTGGAGCACACCAGCTCGGCGAGGCGGTCGGTCTTGTGCGCCTCCGTGGCGACGACGGGACGCATCTCGTGCAGCACGACGTCGTGCCCACGCTCGGCGAGCTGCCACGCCGCCTCTGATCCGGCGAGCCCGCCGCCGATGACGTGCACCTGGTCCCGTCCGCGTGTTTCCTGCATGCATGGAAGGTAGCGGCCGGCGATGGGGAGGGCGATTGCGCGTCTAACCAGCGATCTGCGACGATGGTATACTGGGGCGGCCGCCCTGGGCGGGACCGGGGCGCCGGTGCCGACCGACGAGGCGCGTGTCTGAGAGGAGCGTCCGTGACCGGTTCGGTGCAACGATGTGTCGGCGTGAGGCGGCGAACGGCCGCGGCGATGCTCGCGCTGTCGCTCGGCGTGGCGTGTCGCGACACGCGTCCCTATGTCGTCGGCGTCGTGCTTGCCTCCGAAGGGGAGCAGGGTGCGCGTCTGGCGCTGAAGCACGTCAACGCGAGCGGCGGGGTCCGCGGTCGCGCGATGGAGGCACGCAACTTCAGTGGCGCGTACAACTCCGGCGCGCGTGTGGCGCTGCAGGTCGCCGAATCGTTGTCGAGGGACACCCGCGTGGTGGCCGTGATCGGCCACACGAACAGCAGCGCCAGTCTGGCTGCGGCGCAGGTCTACAACGAGCAGCATGTGGCGCAGATCGCTCCCACGACGACCGCGCCGCTCTACAGCCAGGCAGGACCGTACAGCTTTCGGCTCGTCGCGAGCGACGAGCATCAGGCTCGCTTCATCGCCGACCAGGTGATGGCCAGGGCCGGCGCGCGCATCGCCATCGTGTACGTGAACGACGACTACGGGCGGGCGCTCCATATGATGCTGGGGGGCGAGCTCTCGCAACGGAAGGTCCGCCCAGTGTACGAAGGCTCGTACGTCGAGGATGACACCGCGAACGGCGCGGCGGAGCTCATCGGGAGCATCGCGGCCGCGCGGCCGACGACCCTCGTGTGGCTGGGCCGAGCGTCGGAGTTCAGACGGATCGCGACGCGACTTCGCGCCGCCCTGCCTCGCGTCGAGGTCATCGCGAGCGACGGCTTCGGCGGCTCCGCGGTGGAAAGCGATTCGGGTGGCTTGTTCGATCGTGTTCGCTACGTGCGCCTCGTGGACGTCGACCGTGCCGATACGACGCTCCAGCGCGTGCGCGGCGAGTACGAGAAGCTCGGGCGCGGCGACCTTTCGGATCAGGCCGCACTGGCATACGACGCCGTGCTGCTCGTGGCGCAGGCGATACGCGAAGTAGGTCCCGACCGTGAGCGCATTCGCGACTGGCTCGCACGGCTGGGGACCGATCATCCGGCCTATCCCGGCATCACCGGTCCGCTCTCGTTTCAGCGCCTGGGCGATCGGGCCCCGAGTTACGTGCTCGTGACGCCCGGCGCGCGACGGCCGGCGGGCGTCGCGCACTAGACCCGTGCGTCGAGCGCTCAGAGCTCCAACGCTGCGCCGCACGCTGATCATCGGCGCGGTACTCGTCGCCGCGGCCGCGTCGGCGGCCATGTTGATCGCGTTCTCGCTCGCGGTGTCGCAGCGCAACGCCATCGATCGCGATACGAACGCATTTCTCACCGAGCAGCACATCGCCGATCAAATCGTCGCGCTGACCTATCGGCAGCAGCTCGAGGCGTTCCGCTTCGTGGACCGTCACGACGAAGCGCGCATGCGGGAATTCCGCGATCTGGGCGACGAGGTCTACTCTCAGATGCGCCGATATCTCTTTCATGAGCTGTCGGCCGCCGCGCGTCTCCATGTGGAACGCATGAAGGAGCTGCACCAGGGCTTCGAGGTGGTCGCGCAACGCGTGTTCGATCTCGCCCAACGCGGGCAATCGGACTCGGCCCGGCGGCGGCTGGCCGACCTCGATCAGCGAGCGGAATCACTGGATGCGGCGGTGGAGCAGTTCCTGACGGCGCGGCGGGAGCAGCGCTCCGCATTGCAGCTTCGGCATGAGGAGGTTTCGCGCCGAGTTGGCCTGGGGTTCGCCACGGCGGGAGCGCTGATGTTCGTCCTGCTCGTGCTCCTCGCGGGCTATCTGCGACGTCGTGTGCTCGGCCCCCTCGACGCGCTCGCGGCGGCGGCCGGTCGACTGGGCGCGGGGGATCTCGATGCCCGGGTGGCGCCGCAGCGGTACGCCGAGTTCGACGAGATGGCCGCCGGCTTCAACCGCATGGCGGACAGCGTGCAGTCGGCACGCGAGACGATGGAAGCGCAGAACGAGGAGATCCGTCAGACGCTCGATCATCTTCAGCAGGCGCAGGCGGAGCTCGTGCAGCACGAGAAGCTGAGTGCGATGGGGCAGATGCTCGCCGGACTGGCGCACGAGCTCAACAATCCGCTGGCCGGCGTGCTCGGGATGGCCGAGCTCATTCGCGCCGAGCTGGCGGAATCGCCCGACGCCGACGCGCGTGCCATGGCGACGACGCTCGCCGAACCATTGGAGCGCGAGGCGCTCCGTGCCCGATCACTCGTGCGCAACCTGTTGAGCTTTGCCCGGCGTCCTTCGGGAGTAGTGGAGCCCGTGGATCTCACCGCCGCGGTGAGCACCGCGCTCGGTCTCTGCGCGCATTCGTTCGCGCAGGCGGGCAAGACGCTACGGGTAGAGCTCCGGCCCCACCTGCGAGTGATGGCAGATGCGCAGAAGCTGCAGCACGCCATCGTGAACGTGGTGAACAACGCGCTGGACGCGGTCATTGCGGCGGACGGTCGCGGACTGACCATCGTCGGCGCGCCCACCGGCCGTCACATGGTGCGCATCGATTTCGACGACGACGGGACCGGCTTTGCCGACCCGCAGTCCGCACTCCTCCCCTTCTACACCACGAAGGCGGCCGGCAAGGGCACCGGTCTCGGGCTGTCGCTGGTGGAACAGTTCGTCAACGAGTTCGGAGGCACCGTGACGGTGAGCAACCGATCCGAAGGCGGAGCACGCGTATCGTTGCTGCTGCGCGCGTCGGAGGGCATCGAGGTCGCCCGCGATGGCGCAGCCCGCGGGATCGCATTGCCAGCGACGCACAGGGAAGCCGCGCCGTCGGCGGCGGCTGGCGGCGACTCGGATGCAGCCGCACCGATCCGCCCGCGCGTGCTCGTCGTAGACGACGAGCCCACGCTCCGGCTCATCCAGCATCGGCTCCTCACGAACGCCGGAATGGAGGTAGTGCTCGCCGCGAATGGCGCCGAGGCACGGGACGCGCTGGTGCGCGAACCGTTCGATCTCGTGATCTCGGATCTGCGCATGCCCGGAGAGATGGACGGGCGTGACCTGCTCGCCTGGCTGGCACAGGAGCGTCCCGCGCTCGCCGCGCGTTCACTGTTGCTCACCGGCGACATGGGCGGCGTCGCCTCGGTTCCTCTTCCCGTGCCGATGGACCGCGTGGTGCCGAAGCCGTTCAGCAGTGCGGAGTACGTCAAGCGCGTCCGACAGGCGCTGGGCGCGATGCAGAAATGAGGAAGGCCGTCGCGCGATGAGTGCGCGACGGCCTTCGTCCCTTCTCGGAGCGGCCACTCAGCTCGCGACCGCTGCCTCCGTCTCGACTGCGTCCGGCGCCGGCGCGACGTCCCACTCGTTGCCGCACTTGAGGCACTTCCGGAAATCGCCCCGCGCCTTGGTGAACTTCATCTCGGCGCCGACGTAGCCGCACTCCGGACAGCTCTCGGCCACTGGCTTGTTCCACGCCACGAAGTCGCAGGTTTCGTTGCTGCAGGCGTAGAACGCCGTGCCCCGCTTCTTGGACCGACGCTCGACCAGCTCGCCGCCGTCCTTCGGACAGAAGACGCCGGTGGGCATCGAGCGCGTGCCGCGGCACTTGGGGAAGGTGCTGCAGCCGAGAAACTCGCCGCTCCGTCCCTGCCGCACGACCATCGGCGCCCCGCAAAGATGACAGGGAATGTCCGTCATCTTGGGCTTCGCCTTCTCCCCCTTCAGTGGCCGCGTGTACTTGCAGGTCTTCGGATGATTCTCGCAGGCGAGGAACGGACCGAAGAACCCACCGCGCGGCTCGAGCCGTCCGCCACAGTCGGGGCACCGATCGGTCTCGATCGCCGAGAGATCGTGCGCCGCGGCAATGAGGGCCGGTGCGTCGACCTT
>DASSIC010000424.1:0-6391 GCA_035692325.1 Gemmatimonadaceae bacterium
TGAGGAAGACTCCGACCAGGACTTCGTCGCGCCGTTTCATGTCTGTAGGTAAGGGGCCAGGAGCGCCGCCGTCAACGTATCGAGAATCAGGATCGTCACCGAGGTGATGACGACCGCCTTGGCCGTGGAACGACCGACCCCCTCCGCCCCCGCTTCGGTCACGAATCCTTCGTAGGAGCAGATGAACGCGATGGCCGCGCCGAACAGCGTCGCCTTGATGAGCGAGTAGGCCACCTGGAAGATGCCGAACCCCAGCCGAACGCCGTCGATGAAATCGTTCTTCGTCACCTCGGTGACATACACCGACACGAGGTAGCCGCTGAACAGCCCCGTGGCGTCCGCGAGGACGACGAGCGCGGGCAGCATGATGAGCGACGCGAGAAGCCGCGGCACGATCAGGAACGCCACGGGATCGTACGACAGCGTCTCGAGCGCATCGATCTGCTCGGTCACCCGCATCGTCCCGATCTCCGCCGTCATCCGCGCGCCCACGCGCCCGGTGAGCACGAGTCCCGTGAGGAGGGGGCCCAGCTCGAGCACCTGCATGAGGCGCACGGAGAGCCCGATGATCGACAGCTGCACGCCGGGGAAGAGCTGGTAGCGCACCTGGATCGCGATGACGCCGCCGATGAAGGCGGCGACGATCACGGTCAGCGGAATGGAGTCGACGCCGATGCCGCGCATCTGGCGGATCGTCTCGGGCACGAAGGTGGCCGGATCGCCGAGCGCGCGGCCGATGTCGCGCAGGAAATAGCCGCGTGCGCCGATCTCGCTGAACAGTCCGATGAAGGCGCGCGTCACCCGCCGGAAGAACTTGATCCCGCCCCGCTGGACGATCGGGAAGGTCTCGGTGCCGCGGGGCTCGTCCAGCCGGGTCGGCAGGCTCACGTGCGCACGCGGGCGAGCAGCACGAAGCCCATGACCGCGAACAGCGCGTTGGGCAGCCACGCCGCGACGTCCGGCCAGATGATGTTCTTTCCGCCGAGCGGCTTGGTGAGCTGGATGAGCATGAGGAAGGTGACGGTGATCGCGAGACTGAGCCCGATGCCGTAGGCCGTCCCTCCACGCTGGGTGCTGGTGGCAAGGGGCGCGCCGAACAACGCGATCACGAGACAGGTGATCGGGATCGCGATCTTGAGCGCCCGCTCCACCTTCAGCAGGTTCGCGTCGCCGCCGGACCGCTCGAGCGCGCGGATGAACCGGGACAGCTCGCTGTAGCGCATCTCCTGCGGGTCACGCGGCTTGGCCATGAGGTCGACCGGACGTTCTCGCATGTTGCGGTCGTGCAGCTCGCTGAAGCTCAACACCATGCTCGGCTGGCTGTCGGGAATGACGTGCATCTCTCCGGCACGCAGCGTCCACCGGCCCGTCTTCGCATCGTACTGGGCGCCCGCCGAGGAGACCACGACGGTCGGGTAATCCTTGCCGCCCCCCTTTCGTTCGATCTGCAGGCGGTCGAGCCGGCCCGCGGGAACGTCGAGGTTCTGCGCCTTGTACACGCGCCCGTACTCCGCGGCATACGCGAAGTTGGAGCGCTGGGTGCCCGACTGCACCTTGCTCTCGCGCAGCAGGTCGTTGCGTCGCGCGTCGGTGATCGGCACGAGCTCGCCGATCACGAGATCCGCCGCGGCCGCGAGCGCGGCGCCGACGAGGATGGGCGCGACCAGCCGGTAGAAGCTGATCCCCGACGCCTTGGCGGCCGTGATCTCCGAGTGCCGCGTGAAGGTCCCGATGGAGAATACCGTCGCGAACAGCACCGCCGCCGGCAGGGCCATGAACATCGACTGCGGCATCCAGTAGACGTAGCTCAGCGCGATGTCGGCGCGCGGGATGTTGCGCGTGAGATACGTCTGCAGGTGGTCGGTGAGGTCGATGATCACGAGCAGGATCGGCAGCCCGATCGCCGTCGAGCAGAAGATCTTCATCCACTCGACGAACACGTACTTGTCCAGCGGGCGGACGAGCTTCATGGCGCGCTCCGGAGCCGAGCCTGCGGCCCACGCCCGAACTTCGCGAGCAGCGCGTCCAGCTTGTCGCTCCAGTCGCCGCCACGGTTCGACGTGGAGTCGTTCCCCATGCGCAGCAGCAGGCCGATGCCGACGACGGTGAGGATGACGTTCGTCCCCCACATCGCCCAGAAGGGGGGAATGATCCCCTCGTTGGCGAGCGACTCGCCGCCGATGAGCCCCACGTAGTAGAGCGCGAACACCAGCAGGCTCACGCCGATCACGAGCCCCACGCCGCCGCGCGGGAAGCGCACGGCGATCGGCGCCCCGATCAGCACGAAGATCAGACAGGCCGCGGCGAGGGAGAACTTCTTGTGGATCTCGATCTCGTAGCGATTTCGCGCCCGCTGCGCGATGTCGAGCCGCAGCTTGGCTTCGGCGATGCGTGCCTTGCGGACCTGCTCGTCCGCATCGGGCATCGCCTGGATCTGCGCGGCCACGGCCGCGGCGCCGGTCGCGGCGCCCGACCCAGCCGGCACCGGCGGCCGTGTCCGCAGCGGCACGAAGCGGTTGGGCTGCCGCGCCGGAGTCGCAACCTTGCGCGTCGTGTCGCGCGGTGCCTGCGGTACCTGTGGAAGCTCGGCCGCCTGCGCGTCCTTGATTCGCAGGAGTCCGGCCAGCCGGCAGTAGAGCCAGCCGATCCCGCGCGGCTCGGGGACGCGAGTTGGCGCCAGGGCCAGGGTGCTCAGCTCATCCTTGGGATGAGCGCTGGGGCGCAACAGTCCGTCGTACTCGCGGCGCGCGGACTCGTAGGTGCCGTCGGCCTGCCAGAGGCGGCGCTGCATCTCGCACACGCTCATCTCGCGGTCGCTCTTGGACGTCGCCGCCGCCTCGGTCGGATTGAAGTCACGCGCCACGTCCTTGATGCGGATCAGGTCATGGTGGAAGAACAGCCGGTTGAGCTGCCCCGGCTTGTCCGTCGCCACTTCCTGCATCTGGCCGTGGTACAGGTCCAGCTCGAGATCCTTGCGATTCGCCGCCAGCGCCATCGCGCCGCTGTCGGCGTAGATGGTCCGGCGCCGCGTGGGATCGGCGAGGTCGTAGATCACCACTTCCTTCAGCCGATTCCGGTCGCTGGCGCGATCGATCTTTCCCGCCTTGAGGTAGTACTTCCCCTCGGCGATCGAGTTGATCACCTGCTCCTTGAGCAGGAAGGTCGGCTTGGTCTGCGAGATGTCGTCCTGAAGCGTCTTGAGCCGATGGTTGGCGCGCGGCAGCACCTGGTCGTTGAACGCCAGCAGCGCGAGCGAGCAGAAGATGCCGCCCCCGATCGCCGGCGACACGAGCCGCCACGGGCTGACGCCGCTCGCCTTCATGGCCGTGACCTCGTTCTCGCCGGCGAGGCGGCTGAACGCGTAGAGCACGGCCACCAGCACCGACATCGGGACGGTGAGCGCCACGGTGAACGGGATGGAGAGGAGGAAGAACTCCCCGATCACCGACCACGGCAGCCCCTTGCCCACCAGCTCACCGAACTGGCGCGAGATGAACTGCAGCAGCATGAGCGACGTGAGCGCGGTGAGCGCGAACGTCAGCGGTCCGACGTGTTCCCTGAGTACGTACCGGCTGATGATCTTCACGTCGGAGTCCGGAATGCGCAGCGGGCGCGGAACTTCAAGATTCGCACGGAGTTGTCGCGTGCGGCGCGGGGGGTAAATTCGGCTGCCGACGCGGGAGATTCAAGGTTGCAGGGCGTTCTGTCGTACGTCGTCCCTCGAGCGGCGACGTGAAGGTACAAGCTACACCGAAGCGGGTACGACGTACCGCCGCCCGCGTTCGGCGCGTCTGCCGGGCAGCCGTATTACCACCTACCTTCAACGCCGTTCGCCGAACGGCCGTCAACTCAAACCAGCACCAGGCTCCCACGTGCGGATGCTCGCCCTCCTCCTGCTCGCGCTCCCCGCACTCGGCTGCGATTCACTGCCCGGCCGCTCAGGACCCAAGACGTCGTTCGACGCCAACGCCGCGATGCAGTATACGAAGGCGCAGCTCGCCTTCGGTCCGCGGGTGCCCGGTACCCCCGGCCACGTGAAGGCGGGGGACTGGATCGTCACGATGATGAAGCAGCGCGCAGACACGGTGATCGAGCAGCGGTTCACGCACCGCACCGCCGACGGCAAGGAGCTGCCGCTCCGGAACATCCTCGCCCGCTTCCGGCCCGCGGCCACGCAACGACTCCTGTACGTCACCCACTGGGATACACGCCCCACGGCGGACGAGGATCCCGTGCTCGGCAACCGTTCGACGCCCATTCCCGGCGCGAACGACGGCGCGGCGGGGGTGGGACTGTTCGTCGCGCTGGGGGATGCGCTCAAGAAGACGCCACCCAACGTCGGCGTCGACCTGCTGTTCGTGGATGGCGAGGACTACGGCCAGTCCTTCGACCCCCCGTACACCGACGTCCTGCTCGGCTCCCAGTACTTCGCCCAGCACCTGCCGTCGCCCGACTACCGCCCCATGTATGGGGTGCTGTGGGACATGATCGCCGACAAGGACCTCAACATCTATCAGGAGGCGCGGTCGGTGACGTCGGCGCCCGAAGTCGTCACGCGGGTGTGGGCAAAGGCCAAGGACCTGGGATACGAGAAGTACTTCATCCCCCGCGGCGGTCAGGACGTGATCGACGACCATGTCCCCCTGCTCGAGAAGGGACTTCGGGTGATCGACGTGATCGACATCGACTACGGGCCGCCGGGGCGGGACGGTGGGGCGAGCCCGAGCTACCACCACACCCTCCAGGATACGATCGATAAGATCTCGGTGAAGAGCCTCCAGATCGTGGGCGACGTGGCGCTCTCGCTCGTCACCGACTTCTAACCGTCATTCTGAAGTTGCGCCGGTTTGCACCTCCCGGCGTTCGGACGATGACGGAGCTGAGGCACGCTCGGCCATCTTGGGCTCATGCCGACCCCCGCCGAACAGAAGGCGCTCGCGTTCGTGGCCCTCGTGGTGCTCCTGGGCGGGGCCGTCCGGGTGGTGCGAGGGAGCGCCCTTTCGTCACCTGTGGCGAGCGCCACCGAGCAGCAGGCCCTGGCGCGACAGACCTTCTCGGCAAGCAGTTCCGCGGTGGCGGCTGCAGCGAAGACTGGCAAGGGAAGGGGAAAGGCGGGGGTAAAGGCGCCGAAGCGGCGCTATGCTGGCGCTAAATTCGACTCTACTGGCGTGCTCATCGAGGGATCGGGCGTCGTCAGTACCACTGGATTTCCGCCGCCGAGCCCTCGGATCGATATCGATTCGCGAGGGACGGGGGGCGTCGGAGCGCTCCGTGGTGCGTCCGTCCCGGACCCCAGGCGGATCGACCTCGACACGGCCCCGCCCGAAGAGATCGAGCGGCTCCCCAGGGTGGGGCCCGCCCTGGCTCGGCGAATCGTGGCCAATCGGGACTCCCTGGGGCCTTTCGGCTCCCTGTCGGGGTTCCGGCGGGTGAAGGGGATGGGGCCCGCTACCATAGAACGGCTGGCGCCCCTCGTCACCTTTTCGGGTCAGACGCGTCGTTAGGATGCGCCGAATCGGCGCCCTTTTTCCCGCCCTTCCGACGTCTTCCCAGCCAGCCTTATGGCCGCACCAGCCGCCACCACCGAACGACTCGGTGATCTCCTCGTTCGCGAGGGGCTCATCACGCGCGAGCAACTGGAGAAGGCGCTACAGGAGCAGAAACAGAACGGCACGCGGGTCGGCTACAACCTCGTCAAGCTCGGCTTCATCGCGGAGACCGAGCTCACGAAGATGCTGGCCCGCCAGTTCAAGATGCCCGCGGTGGACCTCTCGCGATTCGAGGTCGACCCCCGCATCGCCAAGCTGATCCCCGCCGACCTCGCGATCAAGCACCTCGTCCTGCCGCTCAAGCGGGACGGGCGCACGCTGACCGTGGCCATGGCCGACCCGACGAACCTGGGGGTGCTGGACGACCTCAAGTTCATCACCCGCTATGACATCTTCCCCGTCATCGGGGGCGAGTTCACGCTCAAGAGCGCGATCGACAAGCTGTACGAGACCGCCGCCGACACCCAGGTCGCCGACCTCCTGTCCGTCATCGACGACATGGAAGGCGAGGTCGAGGTCGTCGAGGAGAAGGAGGAGGACGTCGCCGCTTCTGCGCTCGCCGCGCAGATGGAGGACGCCCCCGTCGTCAAGCTGATCAACGCGATCCTCACCGACGCCGTGAAGCGCGGCGCGTCGGACATCCACTTCGAGTGCTTCGAGCACGACATCCGGGTGCGCTACCGTGTGGACGGCGCGCTCCAGGAAGTGATGAAGCCGCCGATGAAGCTCAAGGCGGCGCTGATCTCGCGCTTCAAGATCATGTCGCAGCTCAACATCGCCGAGCGTCGCGTGCCGCAGGACGGCCGCATCAAGCTCAAGATGGGCAACAAGGTGATCGACTA
>DASSIC010000425.1:0-2455 GCA_035692325.1 Gemmatimonadaceae bacterium
GCGCTGGCCGCACCATGCGCGCCGCCTCTGGAGAGATGGCCGAGAGGCTGAAGGCACCGGTTTGCTAAACCGGCATAGGGGGTCAACCTCTATCGAGGGTTCGAATCCCTCTCTCTCCGCTCCGAAGGCCCGTCGCAGCCGCGGCGGGCCTTCGTTCTTTGCCACCGGTGTCGTCCTGAGCCGAAAGCGAAGGACCTGCACGTCACTCTGTCGCTCCGACTCCTCATGGCCGCTCCGACACCGCGCCTTCGCTTCGCTCCGTCCCCGACCGGCTACCTGCACGTCGGCGGCGCGCGCACCGCCCTGTTCAACTGGCTGTACGCGAAGAAGTTCGGCGGCCAGTTCCTGCTGCGCATCGAGGACACCGACAAGGCGCGCTCCACCGACGAAAGCACTCGCGCCATCTTCGAGGGGCTGACCTGGCTGGGGCTGCACTGGGACGAGACCGTCGTCTACCAGGGCGCGAACGTCGAGCGCAATCGCGAGGACGCCTACAAGATGCTCGCGAACGGCACGGCGTACCGCTGCTTCTGCACCCAGGCCGACCTCGCGGAGCGCCGCGCCGCGGCCGAGGCGAACAAGGAGAGCTTCAAGTACGATCGGCGCTGCGATCGTCTCGATCGCGCCGAAGTCGACCGGCGCGTCGCCGCTGGTGAGCCGTTCACCCTGCGCTTCCGCGTCCCCGACGGCACGACCTCGTGGAACGATCTCGTGCACGACGAGATCGCCTTCCCGAACAAGGACATCGAGGACTTCATCATCCTCCGCGCCGACGGCACGCCGATCTACAACATGGCCGTCGTGAGCGACGACATCTTCATGCGCATCACCCTCGTGATGCGCGGCGACGATCACATCTCCAACACGCCCAAGCAGATCCTGCTCTATCGTGCCCTCGGCGCGGACATGCCGACCTTCGCCCACCTGCCGATGATCCACGGGCTCGATGGGAAGAAGCTGAGCAAGCGCCACGGCGCCACCGCCGTGGGCGACTACCAGCACCTCGGCATCCTGCCAGGCGCCATGCTCAACTTCCTCGCGCTGCTCGGCTGGTCGCCGGGGCACGACATCGAGGTCATGACCCTCGACCGCATGGTCGAGCTGTTCGACGTCGGCGGGCTCCAGAAGAAGGCGGCGATCTTCGATCCCAAGAAGCTCGAGTGGATGAACGGGCAGCACCTGAGTCTCCTCCCCTCGGCGGAGCTCGCGACGATCGTCACGCCGGCGCTCGAGCGGGCGGGCCTCGCGACCGCCGCCGACCTGGCCGGCCGTCACGACTGGTATCTCGCCCTCCTCGAGCTGCTCAAGGTCCGGGCGCGCACGATCGACGACATCGTGCGTCAGGCGATGCCATACTTTCGCGACGAGATCACCTACGACGACGACGCGGTGGCCAAGCAGTGGAAGGATCGCTCGGCGACCGCCGAGCTCCTTGTCGCTGTGCGCGACGCACTCGCCGCCATTCCATCCTGGGAGCCGGCCGCCATGGAAGAGGCGTTGCGAGCGCTCGCCGAGCGCCTTGGCTTCGGCGAGAAGGCGGGCAAGATCTTTCAGCCGTTACGAGTGGCGCTTACCGGACTCGGCGTTAGCCCGGGCATCTTCGACGTGCTTCTCATGCTCGGTCGAGCGCGCTCGCTGGCCCGGATCGACGCCGCCATCGCCCGCCTCGGCGCCCCCGCCGGCGCCTGAAAGATGCCGTGCGAATGAAACGAGTGTTGCGAGTTGGGATAATAGCGCTACATTAGCGCGGAAGTTGCACGGTTCGGGGTCAGTCAGCACCGACGCCCGGCGCGTACATGCGATGCCGGTGAGGATGTATGACGGAGCCGCTCACTCCCCTCGAGCGACGGGTGTATCACTACCTGATCGACTTCCTGGCGGAGAATACCTACCAGCCTAGCATCCGCGAGATCGCGAAGAAGTTTCGCATCAAGTCGACGAAGACGGTCTCGGACCTCCTCGGCTCCCTCTCGCAGAAAGGCTTCATCGAGCGCGATCAGTCGCGCTCGCGGGGCGTTCGCATCGTCGGTTACGCCGGTCAGGCCAGCACCCAGCCCGTCCCCTACTACGGCCGCGTGCACGCCGGCGAGCCGGCGCTCCTGCCCGATCATCGGGTCGGCTTCCTCACCATGGATCGCCGCTTCCTGCCCACGGACGATGTGTTCTTCCTGCGCATCAAGGGCGATTCGATGATCGGTCGCGGCATCTTCAACAGCGACTACGTCCTCGTGTCGCCCTCCACGCGCGCGAAGGATGGCGACATCGTCGCCGCGCGCCTTGGCGAAGAAGCCACGATCAAGACGCTGACCCATCGCGGCGGCACGATCGTCCTCGAACCCGCCAACGAGAGCGAGCGCGCCATCGAGGTCGGCCCCCGCGACGACTTCGCCATCCTCGGCGTCGTGTGTGGCGTGTTCCGGCCGTTCATGGAAAGCATCGCCCAGCCCACGCTCCC
>DASSIC010000426.1:0-2490 GCA_035692325.1 Gemmatimonadaceae bacterium
GCGGGCGATTGCTCCGGCAACGCCCGGCGTCGTCGAATGCGTGGAACGGAACCAGCAGCTCGCGGCGGACGCGGACAAGGGGCTTGCCCGCCGCAGCCGCGGCGAAGGCGGGCGCTGACGCCGTGCGGATCCTCCACGCGATACACGATTTCCTGCCGCGGCACCGCGCCGGCTCGGAAATCTACGCGTGCGAGCTGGCGCGCGCCCAGCGCAGCCGGCACGACGTGTTCATCGTCGCCGCCGAATACGATCCCGGAGCCGCGCACGGTACCCTCCGGTGGCGCGTGCACGACGGGCTCACCGTCGTCGAGCTGGTGAACAATTGGGAGTTCCGCGGATTCAGCGAGACGTATTCTTCCGCGCGCGTCAACGCGCAGCTGCAGCACGTCCTCGACGCGACGGCGCCCGACGTCCTCCACATCCACAATCTGCTGAACCTCTCGCTCGATCTGCCGTCGCTGGCGCGGGCGCGCGGCATCCGCGTCGTGGCCACGCTGCACGATTACACGCTCGTCTGCGTGTCGGGTGGACAGCGCGTGCATGCGGCGGAGCAACACGTCTGCGACAGCATCGACGCCGATCGCTGCAGCCGGTGTTTCGCGCAGTCCGCGTTCGCGCGACAGCTGGCGGCGGGCCGGCTGATGCGCGGAACACCGGGACGGGCGGTCGGCCGTGCCGCTGCCGCGCTGCGCGCACTCTCGCCCCGCTCGACCGAGGCGGCCGCGCAGCACCTTCGACGGGTGTCCGTCGACCCTGCGCAGATCCGGCGGCGTCTCGCCTACGCCCGTCACGTATTCGACGCAATCGATCTCTTCGTTGCGCCGTCGACTTCCCTGGCCGACGAGTTCGTGCGCCTGGGCGTCGCTCCGGATCGCCTGGCGGTCTCGGATTACGGGTTCGTTCCAGCCGCACGGGTGCCGACGAACGGCCGCGCCGGCGGAACGCCCATTCGGATTGGGTTCGTCGGGACGCTCGTCTGGCACAAGGGCGCCCACGTGCTGCTCGATGCTGCCCGCGGGTTGACCGGCGCCTTCGAACTGCACCTGCACGGCGACACCGGCATGTTCCCGCCGTACGTCGCCGGCCTGCGCGAGGCGGCGAGCGGGCTGCCGGCCACGTTCCACGGCGCGTTCGATCGGGGTGCGGCGGCGGACGCGTATGGAGCGCTCGACGTGCTCGTCGTTCCGTCGCTCTGGCCCGAGAACTCGCCTCTCGTCATCCACGAGGCGTTCATGCACGGCGTACCGGTGGTCGCGGCACGTATAGGCGGCATACCGGAGCTCGTCGTCGACGGCGTCAGCGGCCTCCTGTACGAGCCGTTCTCGGTGCAAGCGCTGCGTGCGGCGCTGCAGCGCGCGGTCGACGATCCGTCGATCCTCCGCCGTCTGTCGGACGGGGCGCCTCCTGTCAAATCGATCGCGCAGGACGCGCGCGAATGGGATGCGCGCTACACGGCCATCGTCGACGCGCCGGCTCCTGGAAGCGTGGCCGCCGGATGAACCCCACTGTTTCCGTTGTCATCCCGACGTTCAACGCGGGGCCGGTGCTGGAGCAGGTGCTGGGCGCGCTCGAATCGCAGGACTGCGGCTGCGTCTGCGAGATTCTCGCGATCGACTCGGGATCGACGGACGGCAGCATCGAGTGCCTGGCGCGGCACGGCGCGACCGTCCTCCACGCCGGCCGGAATGGTTTCAATCACGGCGACACGCGAAACGCCGCACTGTCCCACGTGCGCGGCGCTTTTGCGGTCCTGCTGGTCCAGGACGCCGTGCCCGCTTCGCAATCGTGGCTGAGCGCGCTGATCGAACCGCTGATCGGCGACGAAACCGTCGCCGGCAGCTTCGCGCGCCAGGCGCCGGCGCCTGGCGCGAGCAGCGTGACGACGTACTACTTGTCCAAATGGGCTGCGGCCGGTGACGAACCACGCGTTGCGGGCCCGCTGACCCGCGAGGAGTTCGAGGGCATGTCACCGCACGAACGCCACGCGACCTGCGCGTTCGATAACGTGTGTTCCTGCATCCGTGTGAGCGCGTGGCGGGCCCATCCCTTCCGGAGGACCGCCATCGCAGAGGACCTGGAGTGGGCGCGCGACGTGCTGCTCGCTGGCTACCGCCTCGTGTATGCGCCGGCGGCCGTCGTCCGGCATTCGCACGAGCGGTCGATTCGTTACGAACTGCAGCGCACGTATCTCGTGCACCAGCGGCTGCAGCTGCTCTTCGGCTTGTCCACGATTCCGACCGTCGGCTCGCTCGTTCGCTCGGTGGCGGCGACAGTGCCGGCGAACGCGCGAATCGCGGCGCGGGATCGCCGCGGGCGTGCGCGCGCGGTGCTGCGCGGCGCGGCGCTCGGGGTCGCCATGCCGCTCGGCCAGTATCTCGGCGCCCGCTCAGCCCGCGAGGGACGCGAGCTGCTTCGAACCGACGGAGTCTGATGCGCATTCTCCAGGTCGTGCACGGCTTTCCGCCAGCCGCGAGCGGCGGCACCGAGGTG
>DASSIC010000427.1:0-3512 GCA_035692325.1 Gemmatimonadaceae bacterium
TGGTTGAAGTGCGTGTTCATGAAGATGGGGTGGTACTTCTGCACCATGTCGCAGAACTCCGGCGTCACGCGCTCCGGGAGGTGCGAGGTGATGCGGCTCCCCAGACGGATGATCTCGATGTGCGGGATCGCGCGCAGGCGCTGGAGGATGTACTCGATCCGCGAGTCGCTGAGCATCATCGGGTCGCCACCCGAGAGGATGACGTCGCGGATCTCGGTGTGCTGGGCGAGGTACTGGAACGCCGACTCGTATTCCTTGAGCGAGATCTTCTCGGGATCGCCCACCTTGCGGCGCCGCGTGCAGAAGCGGCAGTAGCTCGCGCACACCGGGCTCACCAGAAAGAGGGCGCGGTCCGGGTAGCGGTGCGTGATGTTCGGCACCGGCGAATCGCCGTCCTCGTCCAGCGAGTCGATCACGCCGTCGACGATCTCGAGCTCCTGGACGGTGGGGATGAACTGGTTCCAGTTCGCGTCCCCGACCTCGCGGATCTGCGAGAGCGACTCGCGCGTGATGCGCATCTGGAAGTTGTCGAACGCGGGGCGGAGGGCCTCGACGTCGATCTCCCGCTCGGCCACCTCCTCGCCGAAGCGTTCGGCCACGTACGATCGAAGTTCCTCGAGCGTGCTGATGCTCTCGTCCTTCAGAACTTTCTGCCAGTCACTCATCGCGTTGCTGCTCCGCCGTCTCGTGTGGTGAGGCGTGTGGTAAGGAGAATCCGATCGTCGGCCGGGGCGTAGAAATCGCGCACGCGGGCTGCCTCGGTGTAGCCGCTGCGAACGTAGAACTGTCGGGTGATCGCGTAATCAGGGCGCGATGACGTCTCGACGACGAGCAGACGACCACCACGGCCGATCAGTTTCTCTTCCACGTCGCGCACGAGCGCGCGACCGATGCCACGACCCTGGGCGGCCGGATCCACGGCGAGCCAGTACAGGTCGAACGTGCCTTCCGTCGCCGGCGTGGGGCCGAAGCAGGCGTAGCCCACGAGCTGGTCTCCCTCGAATGCGCCGACGAACTCGTAGTCGATTGGCGCATCGTTCGCGCCCGCGCCGCCGCCATGGGTGAGATCGAACAACGACAGTGCCACCTCGACCTCGTCGGCGTGGAAGGCACCGGTGTCCACCAGCAGTTCGGCGAGACGCGCGCGGTTCTCGGGACGCAGCTGGCCGATGTGCATCGTCGCTACGCCTCGCCGGCGAACAGGTCCAGCCCCACCGGCTCCGCGGCGGCCAGCACGCCGGAGAGGCGCTGGGCGAGCGCCCACCGTTCCGCCGTCGTGACGCCGTCGCGCGAGCGCTGGAGCCCGAGTTCGCACACCTGGCGCACGAGCGCGCCGTACTCGATGCCGGCGACCCGCGCCATCCGCGCGAGCCCGGCGTCGGGGGCGATGTCGGGGTTCGCGTTCACCTCGAGGATCCACGGGCGCCCGCGCTCGTCGATGCGCATGTCGACGCGCCCGTAGCCCGAGCCGCCGACGAGACGCCATGCGGCGATCGCGACGCGGCGAAGCTGCGTGGCGACGCCGGCCGGCAGCCGCGCCGGACAGCGGGGCGCCGACCCGAGGTCTTCGTCGGAGCCGGTGTCCCACTTGGACTTGTACGTCACGATGCGCCACATCCCCTTGGGCATGCGGCCGAAGTCGATCTCGGCGATCGGCAGCACGGCGTCGCCGAGGATGCCGACGTTCACCTCGCGGCCCTCGACGTAGCGCTGGATGAGCACCTCGTCCCACCGCTCGAGCATCGCGCTCACCCGTTCGGTGAGCTGGCGGGTGGTCCGCACGACGGAGCGCTGCTCGACGCCGATGGAGGCGTCTTCCGCCGCGGGCTTGCAGATCGCCGGGAAGCCGACCGACGGTATCGCGCCGCCGCGACGGACGACGGCGAACTTGGGCACCGGAAGTCCGGCGCGCTCCAGGGCGCCGTTCACGACGTGCTTGCGCAGGCAGAGCGACGTGGTCCAGCTCGAGCTTCCGCTGTAGGGGATGTTGAGCAGCTCGAGCACGGAGATCACCGGCGGCTCCAGCGCGGCCACGCCGTCGATCGACTCGCACAGGTTGAACACCATGTCCACGCGGGCGCGGCGCAGCTTGTCGATCCACTTCGCGTCCGGGTTGGCCGGGATCCGGAGGATTTCATTTCCTTCGCTCGCCAGCTCGGCGGCCACGGCGTCGACCGTGCCGGTGATGAGCTGGTCGGCGGAGGCGGCGCTCAGCCCGTCGTAGAGGATGCCGATCTTCATGCGGCCGGTCCGTCGAGCGTGACGCCATGGCGAGCCGCCGCGGCCTGGAGGCACGCGCCGATCAGCGCGTCGTAGTCGAGCCCCGCGGCGCGCGCCGCCTTGGGCAGGCAGGAGTTGTCGGCCGGATCGGGGAGGATGCCGGGGAGCGGATTCACCTCGACGACGTTGGCGTGGCCGGCCGCGTCGAGTCGCACGTCGATGCGCGACCAGTCGCGGCAGGCGAGCGCCGTGAAGGTGCGCAGCACGACGTCCTCGATCTCGGCGCGGAGCTCGTCGGTGATGCGCGCGGGACACTCGAAGATGGCGAGGGGCTCGTGCGGCCGATCCCACAGCCACTTGGCCTCGAAGCCGTAGATCGGCAGCGCGCCGGCGGGCAGCGCGCCGAAGTTCAGGCCGACGAGCGGCAGCACACGCGCCTCGGCGCCGTTGCCGAGCACGCCGCAGGTGAACTCCGCACCCGGCAGGAAGGACTCGACGATCACCGGCTGCTGGTAGCGCTCGAGCAGCTCGAGGACGACCGGCACGAGCGCCTCGGGCGCCGCGACGAAGTTCCGCTCGGTGATTCCCTTGGAGGAGCCTTCGTGCACCGGCTTGGCGAACAGCGGATACTCGAGCGCGTGCAGCGGCAGCCGCTCGACGTCGCTGGCCGAGCGCACCAGCCACCAGTCGGCCGTGGGTACGTCGTGGGCGCGCAGGATCTCCTTCGTGCGCGCCTTGTCGAGACAGAGCGCGAGGGTGAAGGGGTCGCTGCCCGAGTAGGGGATGCCGTAGAACTCGCAGATCGCCGGGACGTGTGCTTCGCGGTTGGGGCCGCGGAGTCCTTCGGCGATGTTGAAGACGATGTCGGGGCGCGCGTCGCGCAGCCGCTGCGGGAAATCGTCGGTCGCCTCGAGGCGGACCACCTCACCATGGCGGGCGAGGGCCCGCTCCACCGCGGCGATCGTCTCGGCCGAATCCCACTCCGCGAACTCGTCGTCGGGGGCGGCAGCGGGAGCGACCAGCGTCGCGGCGGCACCGCTACTGGGCGGCTCCTCCTCGGCGCGCGCCAGCTCGGCCGCCGGCGCGGCAACTGGGTCGGGCTTCTGATTGTACGCGAAACCGATACGCGTCATCCGTCCCTTGTCATGGGTCCCGCGGCGGAGAGCGGTGTCGCTGGGGCGCGGTCGCTCTGCAGATCACGCACGCGGGCAAGAGCTACGCCACGCACGACGTGGGGCGAAGATAGGGACACAGGATTTTTCGCGCAATGAAAAAAATCGCGACACCGCGAA
>DASSIC010000428.1:0-16804 GCA_035692325.1 Gemmatimonadaceae bacterium
CGCGTGGCAGCCGCCGGTCGCCACCATCACGGTGCCGGCACACGGGCCCGTGCTCATTCGCCGGCTCACCGCGTCCGTCGTCGTGCGGCTGGACGAACAGCCGCTGGGCGTCGCACCCGCCGAGCTGCGCCACGGAACGCATATCGACATCGCCGGCTGTCGCCTCACCTTCGAGGCGGACGTACCCGGCGCCGAGCCAGTCGCACCTGGCGGACCAACGCCCTCGGCGTCGTCGGCGGCCATCGGCGCATCGCCCGCGCTTCCCCCCAACCTGTCGCCGGCGCGGCTGGTCGTGCTGAAGACGGGGGCCACCTTCTCCCTGCCAGGGCGGAAGACGGTGATCGGGCGCGACACGGAGTGCGACATCGTGATCCCTGACGTCGGGGTGTCGCGGCGCCATGCGTCGATCACGCCGGTGCCGGGTGGCTATCTCCTCACCGACGAGAGCTCCAACGGCACGCTCGTGAACGGGTCGCGCGTGGCAGGCACGCGCATCCTCGACCACGGCGACATCCTGCGCCTGCACGACGAGGAGATCCGCTTCGAGCTGGAGGGGCACGCTGGCGGCGAGCCGACCCCCGAGCAGGCGAGCCGCGCCGCGACGGCGATCCTGGACATGTCCAGCCTGCGCAGCGTGATGGCCAGCGAGGCCGCGCGCGCGTCGAGCCGCAAGTCGCCCACGGCGAGCCTCGAGATCGTCCGCGGCGCCTTCGCCGGCGCGTCGTTCCACATCGAGCGGCCGGTGTGCTCCATCGGGCGCGGCGAGCAGAGCGACGTGCGCCTGCGCGACGACAGCGTCTCCACCGCACACGCCACGCTCCTCCGGAAGGGCGACACCTGGTACGTCGTCGACCTGCGCTCGGTGAACGGCACCTTCGTCGACGGCTACCGCGTCGCGGGTGAACGCGAGCTCCCCACCGGCGCGACGCTACGCGTGGGCGCGGTGGAGATGATCTTCCGCTCGTTCATCGCCGGCGTGGAAGCGCCGCCGGTCGTGAAGCCGAGCACGGGGATCATCGGCTGGGTGAAGCGGTTGTTCCGCGCACCGCCGCCGCACGGCGAGAGCCACTCGGGACACTCGAGTCACAGCTGATCGTTCAGGGGGCGGCGCGCGCGATCGCGCCGATGTCCCAGAGCTGCACGCGTCCGAGCATCGACATCGGGATCGCGAGCCGCATGCGCCGGGTGTCGACGCCGATGTCCGCCGGCACCGGCACCTCGCGCACGATCTGTCGATCGCGCCCGCCGTTCAGCGCATGAATGCTCGAGTCGGCCCAGCTCGTGAAGAGCAGGGTCCCGTTCGGGAGCGCTTCCACGCCGTCGAGCTGTGCCTTGCCGGTGCGGATCACCTGGCGCGACGACATGTCTTCCGGCATCGCCGCCACTTCGCCGACGAACGGATCGAACGAGAGCACGATCCACCGGCGGCCCACGGCGTCCCATGTGATGCCATTCGGCCGGCGCAGCGACGGGCCGGACGCCGCGATCGTGACGGCGCCCCCCGCTCCCACGACGAAGATCTTGTCCTTGCCGGTGTAGACGACGCCGTCCTTGCCCATGATGATGCCGGTGTCCGTCACGCGGATCGTGCCGTCGGGGCCCACGGCAACGTCGTTCGCCTGCACGGCGCCGTAGGGCGCCAGATCGATCGTCGCCAGCGGCGCGCCGGTATGGCGATCGAAACCGCGCAGCGCATGGATGTCGGCCACCCACAGCGTGTCGCCGTGGATCGTCATCCCCTTCGGCGAGTCGAGCGTGACGCCGCCGCGGCCGCCCTGTGCGAACACCACGGCGCTGTCGGGGTTGGCGGCGCTGAGGCGCGAGATGTAGCCGTTGCCGTCCAGCGCCGAGCCGTAACCGGTCATGTTCGACACGAAGAACACGTCCTGGTCGGCATCGTACTTCACCGACTCCGGTCCCTGGAAGCCGGCGATGTTGCGGACGAATCGCACTTCGGGTACGCCGATGCCGGTCGCCACCCCCTCGACTGCGGTGGCGCTGTCGGCGCGCGCGTCGCCGCGGTTGGTATGGCGCTGCTCGGCTGTGCATGCGTTGACGACGAGCAGGAGCACCGTCGCGACGACGCGCCATTCATGACGCGGTGAATGGACGACCGGCATGCTATCGAAGCGTGTAGAGGTACGCGGCGAGGTGCCGCGCATCGGACGGTGTCACGCCGACATTCGGCATCGCGGTGAGCGAATCCACCGCGCGGGGGTCGCGCAGCCAGCGCAGCATGTTGTCCGGCGCATTGGGGAGCACGCCGCCGATGTATGAGCGGCTGGCGATGCCGCCGAGCGGCGGGCCGACGAGACCATTGGCCCCCGCAACGCCCGGGATGGAGTGGCAGCTGCCGCACCCGTATGCGCGCATCAGCTCGCGTCCGCGACCAGCGTCGCCACCGGTGATGCGGTTGGCGCTGGCCACGCTCGCGCCGCGCGCGTCGTCGCAGCCAGCGAGGCACGGTGCCAGCGCGAGCGTGAAGAGTGCCAGTGCGAGACCCAGGCGTGTCATCGATCGCTCACTGGCAGGGTGAGATCACAACGCCGGCTGTCGCCTGAGCGGCGAGGAGCAGCGCGAACAGCGCGCTGGTCCAGGCGCCGACGAGACCAAGGAAGCGCCCACGGGAAATCGCGTCGGCGCCGTCCGGACGCGAATTGCCATTCGATTCGCGGTGCACGCTCCACGCGATCCATCCACCGGCGAGCGCCAGGGCGACGGCGAGGATGTCCACGAGATGCAGCCACACCCGCCCGCCGGTGACGCATGCCCATGGCACGACGACATAGGCGACCTGGAGCCGAGTGAAGAACACCGCTGGCGCGAGAAAGAGTCCGACCCACTGTCGACGCGGCTCGGCCATGGCGTCAGATCCAGCGCGGAAGCAGGAAGCAGAGCACGTACGTCACCACGCCGGCCGCCGCCATGAAGTACCAGTAGAACATCGCGTCGGCCACGTCGGAGAAGTGTTTCCGCTCGATGGGCGCGAACCAGAACATCGCCGCCATGCCCGCCAGCTCCGAGGCCTCCACCAGAAGCAGGGTGCCGTGCGAGCCGAGCACGAGCCACATCGCGGAGCCGTAGGCATTGGAGTTCCACTTCACGTGGATCGACGACACGAGCTCGACGAGCCGGAGGCCGACGAACGAGAAGCAGACGATGGTGGCGATCGGCAGCCAGACGCGCATCGCGCGCAGGTCGAAGCGCTTGGACGCGCGCTCGATCCACGCCACCATGGGAATGCTGAGCACCATCGCCGCGGTCATGAGGCTCGGCACGCCCAGCGATGGGCGAAGGGTGTCCTGTGGCGGCCAGGTCGGGAAGTTCTGGTGGAGATAGATCAGCACGACCCAGCAGAGCACCATCGTGAACCCTTCGATCATCACGAAGCCCACGGTGCCCCACCACATGATGTCGCGCGGGCCGAAGCACACGTCGGGCAGGTCGCCGACGTTCATGACGATGCGCGGACGACGCAGCTTCATGCGGCCTCCGGTCGCGGGAGCTGCGCTTCCGTCACCGCGTCCTCGGGATGTCCGCCGCGCGGCCATCCCCAGCCGGCGAACGCCGCCATCGCGACGAGGAAGCCGACGGGGTAGGCCCACGCCGTGAACACCGCGCCGATGAAGGTGATGGCGACCGCGACGGCCATGAGGAAGGGCCAGTACGATTCGCCGGGCATCTCGTGCCGACTGTCGGGGATGGCGTCCAGCGCGGTCGTGACGAGGAACTCGCGACGGTCGCTACGAAGGCCGGTCGCCACCGGCAGCTCGTCGGCATCCTCCCAGAGGGGATGACGCGACTGCACGACCGGCACGTGATGGAAGTTCCACGGCATGGGCGGCGAGGTGGTCACCCACTCGAGGCCGGCGGCGCCCCACGGGTTGGCGCCCGCGAGCACGCCGCGCCGAACGCTCACGACGACGTTAACGATCAACAGCGCCACGCTCGCCACGATCACGACCGCGCCGAGCGACGCGAGCAGATTGAGCGGCCCCCACCCCATTTCCGGCAGGTATGTGTAGATGCGCCGCGGCATGCCACGCAGCCCGAGCAGGTGCATCGGGAAGAAAGTGAGGTTCACGCCGATGAAGAAGAGCCAGAACTGCCAGCGGCCCAGCCGCTCGCTCAACACCCGCCCCGTCATCTTGGGGAACCAGAGATAGAGCGCCCCGAACAGCGGGAACACCACGCCGCCAAGGATGACGTAATGGAAGTGCGCGACGATGAAGTAGGTGTCGTGCACCTGGAGATTGAACGGCACCGACGCGATCATGACGCCGGTGAGCCCGCCGATGATGAACACGAACAGGAAGCCGAGTGCGTACAGCATCGACACGGTGAAGCGCGGACGTCCGGCGTAGATCGTGGCGATCCAGCAGAAGATCTGCGCGCCGGTGGGGATGGCGATCAGCACGCTCGCCGCCGTGAAGAAGGTCTCGCCGAGCTGCGGCACCGGCGTGGCGAACATGTGGTGCACCCAGAGCCCGAACGCCACGAAGCCGGTGAGCAGCATGGAGATGACCATCACCGGATAGCCGAAGATCGGCCGTCGCGTGAAGGTCTCGATGATCGTCGAGACGAAGCCCAGCCCCGGGATGAACATGATGTAGACCTCGGGGTGGCCGAAGAACCAGTACAGGTGCTGCCAGAGCAGGGCGTCGCCCCCCTCGGCCGGATTGAAGAACTGCGTCGCGACCAGGCGGTCCATCGCCAACATCATCGTGCTCGCCATCGCGACCGACGGCATGGCGAACACGATCATGAACGAGATGATGAGGATCGCCCAGACGTAGAGCGGCATCCGGTTGAGTGACATGCCGGGCGCGCGCGCCTTGAAGATCGTGACGATCATCTCCACCGCCGCCACGAGGCCGGCGATCTCGGTGAACGTGACCACCTGCGCCCACACGTCCACCCGCTTGCCGACCCCGTACTCGGGGCCGGAGAGGGGGACGTACGCGGTCCATCCGGTGTCGGGCCCGACGTTCAGCCAGAACGAGACGAACAGAAACAGCCCACCGGTGAGGAAGCACCAGTAGCCGAAGGCATTCAATCGCGGAAAGACTACGTCGCGCGTGCCGACCATCAATGGCACGAGATACAGACCGAACGCCGTCATGATGGGCACGGCGAACAGGAACATCATGGCCGTGCCGTGCACGGTGAAGATCTGGTTGTAGCGGTCCGGCCCGATGAGGTGCATCTCCGGCCGCGCGAGCTGCAGACGCATCAATCCCGCGTTCAGTCCCGCGAGCAGGAAGAACACGAAGGCGGTGGCGATGTACCGCTTCGCGATGGACTTGTGATCCACCGACGTGAACCAGCTCCAGAAGCCTCGCTGCGGCTCGAACACCCGGGCGAGCTGCTCGAGCTCCGCCTGCTCGGCGCTGCCCGGGCCGGTCGTGAGGTCGGCAAGTGGAGAAGTCACGAGGTGCTGGGTCACTTGAGGCTCTGCAGATAGGTGAGCAGGGCGTCGAGATCGTTCGGTCGCAGCAGGTTCGGCGGCATCTTCGCTCCCGGCTTGATCCCCTGCGGATCGACGATCCATCCCGCCAGGTTGCCGCGCGTGTTCGGCAGCGACCCCGCCGCGATCGTGCGCCGACTGGCCAGGTGCGTCAGATCGGGGCCGGCATGCGAGCCCGCCGCGGTGCCGCCGATGGCGTGGCACATCGCGCAGGTACCGGTGAGGAACACCTCGCGCCCATGCGCCGCGACGGAGTCGAGCGGGGTGTGCGCCGTGTCGCGCTGCGAGAGCACCCAGCGCTGATACTCCTCGAGCGGCTCGGCGATGACGAACATCGCCATCTTCGCATGCTGATGGCCGCAGAACTCGGCGCACTGCCCGCGATAGGTGCCCGCGCTGTCGGCGCGGAACCAGAACGACTGCGTGTAGCCGGGAATGAGGTCCTTCTTGCCGGCGAGGTTCGGCACCCACAGGCTGTGGATGACGTCGTTCGACGACAAGAGAAAGAGCACCGGCTGGCCGACGGGTACGTGGATCTCGTTCGCCGTCGTGAAGCGGTCGTGTACCGAGGTGTCGGCGTACGTCGCTTCCCACCACCACTGATGTCCCGTCAGCTCGATCGTGAGCGGATGCGCCTTCGGGATGGGGCTGAGCGTGCGCCCGACGGACAGATCGTAGCCGAGGAAGACGAGCAGGATCACGACGGTCGCTCCGATGGCGATGCCGACGCCGCGCGTCATGCGCGATTCCGCCGCCACCGGATCGAGGGGTGGCTCGGTGGTGCTCTGCTCGCGTCGCCGCGCCCGTGCGAGCGCCCAGCAGAGCGCCCCGACGGTGAGCAGGTAGACCACCGTGGCCACGGAGAGCGAGAACCACCAGAGCCGAGCGGTGCTCACCGCCAGCGGGCCGACGGGATCGAGCACGGACTGCGTGTGCAGCCCCTGCAGCATCACGGAAACTCCGAGGCTGGCGGCCGGAATGCGTGCTTGGGCTTCTGCGCCCCCTGCATCGACTGCGCGCCCTGATAGAAGTTCATGTGCTCGGCGCGCGCCGAACGTCCCGTCATCGGCGTGAGGCCGCTCAGCGAACGCACGTACGTGACGATCTGCCAAATCTGCGGCGAGGGAATCTTCCCAGCGAACGACGGCATGCCGTTGGGACGCCCCTGCACGATGGTGGAGTAGATCTGGTCGGGTGCGCTGCCGTAGATCCACTCGTCGTCCATCAGCGCTGGACCCATGCCGCCACCACCGTTGGCATGACAGCCCGCGCAGTTGTACCAGCCGAAGAGTCGCTGCCCTTCTGACTGCGCGTACGCGCTCGCCTCGTATGGATTGCTCGCCGGTGTCGTGTCGGCGACCGTTCCCGGCTGCAGGCTGCTGATGCGCACGGCGCTCGGCGTCGTGGCGGGGGGCGATTCGCGGAAGCGGCGCTCCTCGCGACGACATCCGCCAACGCTCGCCGCGACGACGAGGGCGAGACAGGCGACGCGTCTCATGGCAGCGCGAACACGTAGAGCGTGCCTCCCTTGGTGGTCTTCGACGGCAGGTCCTTCATCGCGGCGGCGAAGCCGAGCGCCGCGCTGGAGTCGCGAGGATCGAGGTTGCCGGCGACGATGCCACCCGCCCAGCCCCCGACCCCCGACATGATCGCGACGTACTGCTTGCCGTCCGGCCCGCGATACGTGATCGGCTGGCCGATGATCCCCGAGCCGGTCTTGTACTTCCACAGCTCCGTCCCCGTGCGCGCGTCGATCGCCTTGAACCATCCGTCCATCGTGCCGTAGAAGACGACGTCGCCCGCGGTCGCGAGCGTGCCGCTCCAGACCGGGAGGTCCTCCGTGATCTTCCACGCCGCCCGCGCCGCGGCGGGATCCCAGGCCGTGAGCTCGCCGCGGTGTCCACCAGGACCGGCCATCATCCGCACGTTCATCCCCACGTACGGCGTGCCGGCGATGTAGTTGGCCTCGAGTCCCTCGGCATCCTGACACAGGTTCTGATGCGGCAGGTACACGAACCCGGTGCGCGGAGAGAACGACGACGGCTGCCAGTCCTTCCCGCCGGGCGAGGCGGGGCAGATGTCGCGCACGACTTCACCGACGTGCCCTGCCTTGGATGGCTCGTATTGGAGCGCGCCGCTCTTCAGGTCGACGCCGTGCGTCGTCGTGATGTGCACGAACGGCTCGGCCGACAACACCTCGCCCGTGGTGCGATCCATCAGGTACACGTAGCCATTGCGGTCCGGATGCAGGAGCACCTTCCGCGTCTGTCCCTTCCACGGCACGTCGAGCAGGAGCGATTCGTTCACGCCGTCGTAGTCGTGGAGATCGTGGGGGCTCATCTGGTACGCCCACACCGCCTCGCCGGTGTCCGGGTCGCGCGCGAACATCGTGGACGTCCACTTGTTGTCGCCCGGCCGCTGATCGGGATTCCACGGGCCGGGATTCGCCGTGCCGTAGAAAACGAGGTTGAGCGCGGGGTCGTACGAGATCCATCCCCACACCGTGCCGCCGCCGATCTTCCACTGCGTGCCCGGCCAGGTGCTGACGCCCAGATCCTTGCCGCGATGCGATGGGTAGAAGGGCTTGAAGCGGGGACCGATCAGCACGTCGCTGTCGGGACCCGTGCTGTACGCCGTCCAGCGCACCGCGCCGCTGCCGAGGTCGAGCGCCTTCAGCCAGCCGCGCACTCCCATCTCGCCACCGGAGTTGCCCACCAGCACGAGGTTCTTCACGACGAGCGGCGCCATCGTCATCGTCTCGCCGACGTTGATCTCGCCCACCTTCGTGTTCCATCGCTCCGTCCCGGTGGCGGCGTCCACGGCGATCACGTGGTTGTCGAGCGTCGTGAACACGATCATCCCGTTCGCGAACACCGGCCCGCGATTCACCACGTCGCAGCAGGCGACGCCCTGCGCCTCCGACTGCGGCTTGGGGTTGTACATCCACTTCATCGGCGCGCCGCTCTTCGTCAGGTCCAGCGCGTAGAGCAGGTTGGGGAAGGGGGTGAGGATGTACATCGTGTTGTTCACCACGAGGGGCGCTTCCTCGTGGCCGCGCAGCACGCTGGTGGAGAAGCTCCAGGCGGGGCGCAGGTTCTTCACGTTGTCAGCCGTGATCTCGGCGAGCTGACTGTAGCGGATGGCGCTGAGGCTCTTGGCCGGTCGCGTCCACTGGCCGTCTTCGGGGTCGAGCACCGCGCTGGCGCGCGGCGCGCCCCCGGCCGGTGTCGCGGGCTTCGCGGGTTCGTTGGCACGCCCCGGCACATCCTCGCGCGTGCAGGCAGCGAGAAGCAGCAGCATGACCGAAGCGAGCACGCGGCGGGGCCGGCACTGCATCGACGAGCGGATCGTCATGGGTGGGTTTCGGGATGGACGGCGCCTGGATCGCGCCCGCAAGTAACGGGCGCGAAAACCGTACCCGCGCGGAGGAAGGCCCGCCGTTTATATGGATGACCACGCAATTGACGCGGCACCCCGCTTGCCGGTCGACGACCAGATGAATCACCCTGTCCGTGCAGTGACGACTCGGCTGCCGTTCGCCCTCCGCGTGCTCGCGTTGGTCGGTACGGTTCCGGACATAGCGTACGCCCATCCGGGCGGCGTGCTGGCTCCGCACGACCTGTGGCAGGCATGGACGATCGCGCCCGCGGTGCTGGTCGGATGTCTCGTGGCCGCGCTCGCGTACGCCCGCGGGGAGCAGGTGCGGCGGGCGCGCACGCGTGTCGCGCGGCCGGCGGCGCGCTGGCGTACGTGGAGCTTCATCGGCGCCATCGCGGCGATCCTCGTCGCGCTGGTATCGCCCGTCGACGCGCTTGGTGGAGCGCTGTTCTCGGCGCACATGGTGCAGCATCTGCTGCTGATGATGGTCGCCGCGCCCCTGATGGTGCTCGGCGATCCGATGACCGCGTTTCTCTGGGCGCTGCCGCCGACAGCGCGCCGCGCCGTGGGTCGCTGGTGGTTGCGTCAGCGGATGCTGCGACGCTCATGGCGCGTGTTCGCCCTGCCCATCGTCGCGTGGACCCTGCACGTCGTCACGCTGTGGGTGTGGCATCTGCCGTCGCTCTATGATCGGGCCGTCGCGGATGGGCCGCTGCACGTTCTGGAGCATGCGACCTTCTTCCTCACCGCGCTGCTGTTCTGGTGGGTGCCCTTCCGGCCGCACGGTCGACGGCTCGATGCCGGCCCGGCGCTCCTCTATCTCTTCGCGGCCGCGTTGCAGAGCACCATCCTCGGTGCGGTGCTCGCCCTGGCCCGCCATCCACTCTATGTCGCGCATCTGGGCACGACGCGCCCGTGGGGGCTCACGCCGCTGGAAGACCAGCAGCTGGCCGGACTGTGGATGTGGGTACCCGCGGGGCTGGTGTATCTCGTGGCACTCGTCCCGCTCGCGCTGCGTGTCCTGCGGGTTCGGGGCAGTGGGGTGGTGATCGCTCGTTACGAGGTGGCGGGGTGAGGCTCACCAGCCCTCACTCGATCCGCGGCACCCCGTACGAGTCGAGCAGATGGTCGATCTCCCTCTTCCGCCGCCGCAGCACGTCGTCGAGCTGATCACGGAACGCCGTTTCCCCGCGGCGCACGCCCATGGCGATGTCGAACACGAAGGGCAGATAGGGGAGATCGATCTCGGGGCTCACCGGGTCGACGCGCAGGCGCACCTTCGATCGCTTCGCGAAGTAGCCGGCGAGAGGTCCCCAGACGATCGCCACGTCCACCTCGCCATGCTCCACCGCTCGGACGATCCGGCTCGGCGGGTTCGGCTCGCGGTAGTCGCCCAGCACCGTGTAGCCCATCACGTTCCTCACGATGCCTCGCCGGGTGAGCGCGGCGGCGGGAGGCGAGTTCGCGAAGTCGTCGCCAATCATCTGGACGCCGACACGCAGCGCGTGCAGTGCCGGATCGTCCAGCGACGTCACGCGCCGCGACGCACGGCGCGACACGAACGTATACGTCGACCGATAGTAGGGGCGCGTGACGAGCACGAGCTCGAACCCCGTCGGGACTCCCATCAACACGTCGCACTTGCCGGCGCGGAGCGTGTTCCGCACGTAGCCGCGCCGCTGCGCCCACCAGGTGTACTCCACCCGCGCGCCGAGATCGTTCGCCACCAGCTCGGCCAGCTTGTTCTCGAACCCTTCGCGCCGCTCGTTGGAGTAGGGCAGGTTGTTCGGATCGGCGCACACGCGCAGCACGCCCCCGGAGAGCTGGGCGGAAAGCGTGGGCGCGGTGGAGAGGAGGAGCAGGAGGGCGACGACGGTGCGCATGGGGAGATGCGCGGGGTGCATCAATCGTTCCTCGCGTCACTCGGTCAGGGCTTGTCTTTTGCGACCGGGGCGGACGTGATCAGATTCCCAATCCATGAGCGAGCGTGGCGGCGGATCGCCCGTGTCGCGCCGACGCTGTTCGTGCTCGTTGCCGCCCCGCTCTCGTCGCAGGTGCGATCGCCGGTGGAGCGTCGAGCGCCGCGGTGGATCGTGGTGTCGAACGAGCGCTCGCACGATCTCACCCTGATCGACGGCCGGACGCTGCGCGTCGAGACGTCCATTCCCGTGGGTGGACGCGCGCGCGGGATCAAGGCCGCTCCCGACGGGCACAGCGTGCTCGTCGCGTTGAGCGGCGACGTCCCGCAGCGCCCGTCTCCCGTGGACGGCATCGTCGTGGTGGACCTCGCGACGCGACGGATATCGCGCCGCTACAAGGCCGGCACCGATCCGGAACAGTTCGCGATCACCCCCGACGGGCGTCGCATCTTCGCCGCGAACGAGGACGCCGGCACGGCATCGTCGATCGATCCGACCACGGGGCAGGTGCGGTCGGCGCTCGTCGTCGGCACCGAGCCCGAAGGCGTGACCGCGTCACCCGACGGCCGCTGGGTCTACGTCACCGGCGAGACGAGCAACACGGTCTCCGTGATCGACGTCGCCGCCGAGCGCGTCGTGGCCACCTTCCTCGTGGATGCGCGGCCGCGGGCCGTGGCGTTCTCGCGCGACGGCCGCTTCGCCTTCGTGACGAGCGAAGTGGGCGGCAGCGTGGCGCGCGTCGATGCACGTCGGCACAGGGTGCTCGCGCGCGCACGCGTCGGCAGTGGTGAGGAGAAGCCGGTCGGCGTCGTGGTGTCGCCGGATGGTCGCCGCATCTATCTCGCCACCGGGGCGGCACATGCCCTCGTTGCCCTCGACGCCGCGACGCTGCGCGAGGTGGGCCGCGTGCGCGTGGGGCGCCGGCCGTGGGGCGTCGCGTTGTCGCCCGATGGACGCTTCGCCTACACGGCGAATGGGCTCACGGACGACATCTCCGTCGTCGACGTGCACACGATGCGCGTGGTGAACACGATCCGGGTGGGGACGCGACCGTGGGGAGTGGCGGTCGTTCCGTGAGCATCCAATCGGGGAACATGCTCCTCGACGCACTCGGGCCGGCCGAACGCGAGTGCGTCGCGCCTCGCCTCGAGGAGGTATCGCTCGATCTGGGCGCGTCCATCTACGAGGCGATCGTCCCGATCTCCCACGTACACTTTCCCATACGCGGTATCATCTCGATGGTGAGCGTGTCCGACGAGGGCACCGTCGAAGTGGGAACGGTCGGACGCGAGGGGATGGCCGGCATCGCGGTGCTCCTGCAGGCCGAGGCGATGGCGACGCGCGCCTTCGTGCAGGTGAAGGGTGCGTCGCTGCGGATGTCGGCGACGGACTTCCAGCAGGCGTTGAGCGAAAGCGCCCCATTCGCTCGCCTCATGTTCCGGTACGCGCAATCGCTGTTCGACCAGGTGGCGCAGTCGGTGGCGTGCAACCGCCTGCATTCGCTCGAGGAGCGCTGCGCGCGCTGGCTGCTCATGGCGCACGACCGCGTGGGCGCCGACGAACTGGCGCTCAAGCAGCAGTTCCTCGCCGAGATGCTCGGCGTCCATCGGCCGGCCGTGACGCTGGCGGCGGGGGCGCTCCAGAAGGCGGGGCTGATCCGCTACCGCCGGGGTGTGATCACGGTGCTCGATCGCGACGGGCTGGAGGGGGCGGCGTGCCCCTGCTACCGGATTGTAAGGGCATCCATGGATCGCCTCGTTGGCACGGGCGCTGCATAGCGAGCGGGAGCGAAGACGGCGCTCCCGGGCGGCCACCCGCTGTGTACGAAACCGTACATTGTCACCTTCATAACATGATGCGGCGCAACGCGTTGCTGGCTATTCGCCTGTTCCCTCGCTACTGTGCGAGGCCGCCGCTTGCCGCCAGATGTTTATGAGACGGCCGGAGCGCGATCTCCCCACGAAACATCCACTCTCGCAGCCCATGCCCGGCTACAAAGCACTCCCGCCGTTCATGACTGGCGAAGCCGCCGATCAGGTGCGCGAAGCGGAAGCACGGCATCGGACCGGCGACTCCGCGGCCGCCGTCCACCTGCTCGAGGAAGCGCTCGCGGCGAGTGTCGCCGTGCGCCCCGCCTACCCCGGCTGGCTCTGCGGCCGACTGGCCGCGCTCTATCGCACGCTCGGCCGCTACGACGACGAAGTCCTCCTGCTCGAGCGCTATCGCGAATCGCAGACATCGGAGGAGGCGCGCACGCGCTACGACGCGCGGCTCTCCAAGGCCCGCACGATCGCCGAGCGCAAGCGGCGGCCGGACAGCGGCGCGCTCGACTCGGTGCGCGCCTCGCTCGGCCGGCCGCGCACGCGTCGCTCCCGTGCCGCGGCGCCCAAGCCCGTCGTCGTGACCGTGCACCCCGAGACGATGGACGCGCTGGTCCGCGGGCTGCACGCCGAAGGTGAGGAGCATGAACAGCTCACGCGCGAGGCGCTGGTGCGCCTCGCCGCCGAGGGGCACGCGAGCCGCGCCCCGGCGGACCTTCTCGTGAGCGCGCTCAAGACGGCCGTGGCGAGCACCAACGGGATCGACGCGACCGAGCTGTCGTCGCGCTACGGTGCGGCGCTCATCCAGCTCCTGGCGCTCTACTTCGAGGAAGACGCCGAGTAGCTTTCGGCATGGCCGAGCCCGCGCAGTCCCCGAACGCGACGCTGACCCTCGACGGCGCGGTCGTCGTCTATCGACTGTTCGACATCGGCTACGCGATCGAGCTCGACGCCGTGTCGACGCTCCTCGCGCCGAGCGGGCCGGAACGCAGCCGGCCCGCCCGCATCGAGGCGCAGGCGCTGCAGATCGCCAATCCGCCGGTGTCCGTGTCGCTCGGCGCGCGCGATCTCGCGATCGACGCACGACCGGCCCGCGCGCAGCTCGCCGCGCGCGTGTTCGACTTCGGCGTGTGCTCCATCCAGCTCGAGGTGCTCGCACCGCCGGGCGCAGCGTGGGACGACTTCGTGCGCTTCGCGCGCGGCGTGCAGCGCTCGCCCGAGGTGGCCGATCTCTTCAGCCGCGAGCTGGCGCAGCTCCGCGAGCGCATCGCGACCGCCGTGGAACGGCCGGGGCTCGCGCCGGTGAGCGAGGAGTATCTCGTCGTCCGCATCTCGGCGCTTCAGGAGGGTGGGAAGCCGGCGTCGCCGAGCGAGGCGCTCACCGACGAGCGGCTCGCCGTGATCCTGCTCGGCGAGCAGCGCGCGCTGGCCGAGCAGGCGCGCGCCGGCCTGCTGGCGAACCGGTTCTCGTACTACGCCGACGACCTCGCCGTGCTCACCTGGGACAACGCGCTCGTCGCGGAGCCGCAGTCGAACGATCGCGACGTAGAGTACATTTTGGAGTTCGCGAACGCGCAGCTGCTGGAGCTTCGCGTGTACGACGCGCTGCTCGACGCCGAACTGCCGGCGATGTACGACAGGATCGCCGTGGCGCGACGCCGGCAGCTCCCGATGCCGACGCGCCGCTTCCAGTCGGTGCTGTCGGACCTGCAGGCGCGCGTCGCCGACGTGACGGAGACGGTGGAGCGCGCCGAGAACGGTCTCAAGGTGACGGACGACGTGTATCTGGCGCGCGTCTACGGCGCGGCGCTGGAGCTCTTTCGGGCGACGGCGTGGCGGCGCGGCATCGAGCGCAAGCTGGAGATCTTTCGCGAGACGTACGCGATGCTGAATGGCGAGGCGCAGTCGGCGCGCAGCGAGCTGCTGGAGATCGCGATCATCGTGCTGATCGTGGCGGAGCTCGTGCTCGGGATCTCGAGATAGGTGCGACGGAGCAAGTGCCACCGAAGTACGAAGCACCGGGTACGAGGTACGGGGACCGACGGGCTGGCCGCTCCAATGCGTGGCCGAGAATGCCACCGACGTACGCAGTACCAGGTACGAAGTACGAGGTACCTTGGTACGAGGTACTGCGATCGAGAGGCGAGCCGCTCCAAGTCGTGCCCGACCGGGCGCGGCTGACGAGAGCCCGGAGCTCCGGCTCCGCTTTAGCGGGGCCGGCCCAAAGGTCCTCGTACTCAGTACAAGGTACCTGGTACTGAAGTGCGGCCGTTGCGAGGGGTCTTATCTCGTGGGGAACGCAAATAGGGAAGTCGGCACTGTTCCCGTGCGCGCGCGAGAGACGTCGTCCGGCTCGCGCCAGAAGATCTGGGTGCGGTCCTCGCTCGTGAACCGCACCTCGATCTTGCCGCTGCCCTCGCCGCGCCGCGTGAGCGGGATGCCGAGGTCGGCGCGATAGAGTCGCTTGGAGCCCGTGGGGTAGGCGGCGAGCACGCTGATGCCGACGGTTGTCCGCGTCGCGCTCTGGCCGTATGGCGCATCGCCGGCCCAGATCGTCCCCACCTGGCTGAACGCCGCGAAGCCGACGTCGGCGTTGCGCACGAGCGCGGCGCCCGACCAGCGCGCCTCGGTGCGGAGCACGTTGCGCTGCGCGCCGGCGAGCGCGGACTCGCGATAGCCCAGGATCCCGCCCTGCCGGTCGCCGAGCGCGAGCTGCAGCGGCAGAAGCGACCGCGTGCCGCCTGAGTACTGGTCCTCGGCCATGAGCAGCCAGCCCGGCCCGCGCCCCATGTAGATCGCGCTGCGGCCGCTGCCGATCACGCTGTCCCAGCGATTCATTCCCGTGGCGCGGCGCCCCTCCACCTGCGCGAGCGTCGCGTAGTAGACGTGCGCACCGCCGCCGCCGGCGTAGGCCACGCCAGAGAGAAAGAGATCGCTCTCGCCGAGGCTGGGCAGCCCCTTGGCCACCTGCAGGCCGCCGAAGATGCCGTTCGGCAGGTCTTGCTGCGCCGTCAGTCCGTCGAAGCCGCGCACCGTGCGGAATCGCACGCGACGCAGGCCGCCGAGCACGCCCAGACGGGTCGACTTGAAGCGGGCGTAACGATTCAGCAGCGTCGTTCCCGTGTCGGTCGCGAGGCCGGTGTCGGACACGACGATCCCGCGCGGCTGCGGCGTGATCTGCACCCCCGACGCGGCGATGCCGACCAGCCCCACGGTGCTGACGCCGAACACGCGGCTGATCGAGCTCCCCTCCCAGCGGTCCTGTCGCACCCCCAGCGCGAGCTCGTCGCGCGCCGGACGGCGAATGGACGGATACTCGTTGCTCGTGAGATAACCGACGTGCCAGCCGATCTTCTGGAGATCGGTATAGAACGGATGCTCGAGCGCCACCGCGAGGCGGTGGCCGAGGTTCTGCCGCTCGGCGTCGAGGCTCGAGACGTAGGGACGTCCGAAGGTCGCGTACTCGATGAGCCGCACGCCGTAGCCGGTGCGATACGCATACCCGCGCTCGACGCCCGCCTCGGCGAGGAGTCCCAGTCCGCCCACGTTCTCGTTGCCGAGTGTGAAGGCGCGCGGCGCGATGCCGCGGAAGCGCGCATTCACCAGCACGGGAATCTCGTCCACCGTCTTCACGGTGACGATCACGCCACCCGCACCATCCGGGGCGGCACGCACGGTGGCGTCGGCGAGAAAGGGCTGCGCACGGAGCACGCGCTCCGTCTCGGCCCTGCGCACCTCGGTGCAGGGCTGTCCCACCTCGAGCGCGAGGAAGGCGGCCACGACACCGTCGCGCGTCGTGGCGTGATGCAGTCCCACCGCGCGCGCGAGGTTTCGCCATCGCGACGCCTGTCCCGTGAACGGTGGCCGTCCCGGCTGGATGTCGATACGCGACACCCGCAGGCCATCACACGCCGGCGCTGGTGCGGACGGCTCCTGCGCGTGCGCCGTGGCGCCGGCGCAGAAGACCGCTGCCGCGAGCAGCAGCCGGGATGTGGGAAGGGGCATCAGGTCGCGTGCGTGATCTGCTTCTCCAACGCGTCGTCGCGACCGTACAGATCGTCGGCGAACACGAGCTCTCCGTCGCGAAGGTACGCCGTGAAGTACACGATGTACACCGGGATCTTCTGCGGCAGCTTCACCGCGTGGTTGTCGGCCCCGTCGTTCATCGCCTGCTGCACCCTCGAGGCGTCCCAGCCGAGCACCCACTGCGCCAGCTCCGC
>DASSIC010000429.1:0-2474 GCA_035692325.1 Gemmatimonadaceae bacterium
GCGCTGGCTCCCCGGCTGCGCGAGCGGCGAGATCATCGCGGCGTTCTGCCTGACCGAGCCGGGCTCGGGTTCCGACGCGCAGGCGATGACGACGACCGCCACGCCGAGCGCCGATGGCAAGACGTACTCGATCACCGGCACGAAGATCTGGATCTCCAACGCCGGCTACGCGGGGCTGTTCACCGTCTTCGCCAAGGTGCCCGTCACCGTCGACGGCAAGACGAAGCAGCGCGTCACCGCCTTCGCCGTCGACGCCAAGCTCCCCGGCATCTCGCTCGGCCAGCCCGAGCAGAAGATGGGAATCAAGGCGAGCGACACGCGCACGGTCACCTTCGACAACGTGATCGTCCCCGCCGATCAGCGCATCGGTGAGGTCGGCCAGGGATTCAAGATCGCCCTCGAGGTGCTCAACTCCGGGCGACTCGGCCTCGCCGCCGCGTCGTCGCGCGGCACGCGGCGCATCATGGCGCACGCGCTCGAGTACGCGAAGCAGCGCACGCAGTTCGGCCGACCGATCGGCTCGTTCGAGATGATCCAGCAGAAGATCGCGATCAACGCGGCCGAGACCTACGCGTCGGACTCGGCGTGGATGCTGACGGCGGGAATGGTGGATCGCGGCGGTGTGGACTTCTCCCTCGAGACGGCGTGCTGCAAGATCTTCGCGAGCGAGCTGGCCTTCCGCGCCGCGAACGATGCGCTGCAGATCGCCGGCGGCATCGGCTATTCCAAGGAATATCCGTACGAGCAGGCGGTGCGCGATTCGCGCATCAACCTGATCTTCGAGGGAACGAACGAGATCCTGCGCGCGCTCATCGCCCTCAGCGCCCTGCAGCAGCCCGGCGAGCGGCTCAAGGCGCTCGGCAAGGCGTTCAAGGATCCCCTTCACTCCATCGGCGCGATCGGCTCCTTCGTCGCGGGGCGCGCCAAGCGCACCGTGAGCAAGCCGTCGTTCACGCTGGTGCACGAATCGCTGAAGGACGAAGCGGAGTCGGTGGCCGAAATCATCCAGGATCTCGCCGTCGCCGTGGAGTCGCTGCTCATGAAGCACGGGAAGGCGGTGATCGAGCAGCAGTTCCATCAGCTGCGTCTCGCCAACGCCGCGATCGACATCTACATGTCCGTCGCCACGCTCTCGCGCACGACGTGGGAGATCGAGCGCGCCGGATCGGTGGAGGGAGCGGCGGCGGAGCTGGACTGCGCGCGGGTGTTCATCCCCGCGGCGATGCGTCGCGCGCGGCGCAACATCCGGGCGCTGAAGGCCAACCAGGATGCGCGGCTCAAGGCGATCGCCGAGCGGGCGCTGGACACCGCGGATCTGGCCCCGAGGTCACCCACGGACTGAGTGAGACGGTGGAGCGGTGAGTGCCTGAGGTTGTCATCCTGAGCCGAAGGCGAAGGACCTGCACCAACCAAACAGCCGATCGCGGATCAGCGCGGCTTTTCCGCGGATCTCCGCGGACCTTTTCCGCGTGGATCCGCGATGAAGGCCGTTCAGTTTTCCTGGTTGGCTTGGTGCAGGTCCCTCGCTACGCGGGACGACAAATCGAGCCACTCCGCCGCGGAGGTCGTCTTCCCCACGAAGAACTCCCCGAACTCCGCATACTCCGCACTGACTTCGTCGAACCGCATGTCGGTGACGATCTTCTTGAACGACAGCGGATCGCCGGCGAACAGGGTGACGCCCCACTCCCACGCGTCGAAGCCGATCGCGCCGCTGATCACCTGCACCACCCGCCCCGCGTAGCCGCGGCCGGTCATGCCGTGCGCCATCATCAGGCGGCTGCGCTCCTCGAGGGTGAGCGCATACCAGTTCTGCCCGGGCACGCGACGCTTGGACATCGGATAGAAGCAGACGTACGGCATCTCCGGCGGCTGCACGGGAAAGAGCCGGCGCTGCACGTGCGCGTTCCCCCGTTCGCCGGCGACGCGCTTCTCCATCTCGGCCTTGTAGGTCTCGTCGCCCACGCTGCCGCCGCGCGCCGACGCCGACGCCGCGAGCTGCGCGCTGGCGTGATAGAGCCCCGCCTCGGTCACGCTGAGGAAGTTGTACGTCGGCACGAGCACATCGAACAGCGGCAGCGCGGCGAGCTGACGCTGCGCGGCGCCGATCTCGTCGAGCGTGGGACGGAAGTGCACGAGCATCACGTCGGACGTGTTACCGATCAGCGGCACTACCGCGGACCATCCACCGCTTGCCGGTGCGGCGAGCGACGACAGCATCCGCTCCGCCTGCGACTTCTGCGTCGCCAGCGTGGTGTCCGCGATGCCACGCAGCGCGGGACGGTTCCAGGCGAACACCTGATGCAGCGCGTACCACCCTTCGGTGGTCTCGGGAGGGTACGCGCGCGGACGTTCGGCGCGCGGAGTGGTCGGGTCGGTCATCGTGCGGAGAGAGATGGGGCGTAGGTGCGGCCGCGCCACCGGGTGGGAGTGCGCAGCGTGCTGAGTAGAATGCGAAGGGCCGCAAGAGGATC
>DASSIC010000430.1:0-3389 GCA_035692325.1 Gemmatimonadaceae bacterium
CAGACTAACCTCTGCCCTCCGTCCCACGTCCCACGTCAAACGTCCAACGTCACGTGATTTTCACCTGCAGCGGCGCATTCAGCGTCACGGTCACGCTGCCGCCGTCGGGGAGGCAGCCCTCGTAGTTGGCCGTTCCCGCCGCCACACCGGCACCGGCTGCGGCGCCGGCCGCTGCGCCGACGACGGTGGACTTGGTGCTCTTGCCGAGGATCTGTCCCGCGATGGCGCCGAGGACCGCGCCGCCCACGACCTTCTGGACGTCCTTGTCCTTCGGCTGGTTGCGCACGCGCTCGACGTCGGCGTTCGCGACGCTCGCTTCCACGTTGTACGTCCGGCCGCCGAAGCTCACCGAGCGGACCGCGAACTCCATCACGATCTTGTCGGTCGCGTTCTCGCTGCGCTTGAGCGAGGTGACCTCGAGCTTCACCGTCGCGCCGGCCGGGATCGTCGCGCCGTTGGAGCCGGTGACGGCGCTCGTCGTCGTCGCCGTGAAGGTCTGGCCGGGCTGATAGGTGTTCGTGCAGACGCGCGCGTTGGAGCGCAGCGAGAGCGAGGTGCCCGAGGCGATCGTGCCGACCGCGCCGCCAGCGGCGGAGCCGGTCGTGTTGCGGGTCACCGTGTTGCCCGACGTGGTGGTCGTCGTGCTGGGCGTGCGCGCCGGTGTCGTGGTGCGCGTCGTGGTCGTCGTGCGGCCGCTCGTGCTCGGGCGTGGCGCCGGAGTCGTGCCGCGCGGCGCAGGCGTGGCGGCGGGAGCGGGCGTCGACGACGGCGTGGCCGGAATGTCGCGCAGCTGCGGCTGCACGGTGGTGTCCTTGCCGGCGAGCGCGAGGTCGCGGTTCAGCGCCGTGTCGGCCGCGAGCGAGCTGTCGCTCTTGCTGTCCTTCACGGTGCAGGCGCCGACGGCCAGCGCTGCACAGAGCGCGAGCGGTGCGCGCAACTGACGGATATACTTCGTCATGACGAGCCTCCGGATTGGGGGTTCCCGCGGCCCTCGCCGATCCGACGAAGCTGCGGTACGCCAACAAGTTAACACAACACACGCCTGAGACAGGTAGCCAGCAGATTTCAGGCCGCGTCACCGATGCGGCGACTCGTCCCATACTACCGGCCCTACCGGGGGATGCTCGCCGGCGGCCTCGCCCTGGTGGTGGTCTCCTCGGCGCTCGGCTCGGTCGTCCCCTGGCTGCTGCGCGCGGGGATCGACGCCCTGCTCGCGCGCGCGCCGCTCACGCGGGTGGCGCTGATCGCCAGCGGGATCGTCGGCATCGCGCTCGTGGGCGGAGCGCTCCGCTTCTGGATGCGCGAGGTGCTGAACGGGCTGAGTCGCTACATCGAGTACGATCTGCGCCAGGCGCTGTTCGCCCACCTCACGACGCTCGATCCGGGGTACTTCGCGCGCACGCGCACGGGCGACGTCATGGCTCGGCTGACGAACGACCTGAGCGCGGTGCGCATGGCCGCCGGCCCGGCGATCATGTACCTCACCAACACGATCTTCGGCGGCGCCTTCGCGCTCGTCTTCATGCTGCGCATCGACGTGCGGCTCACGCTGCTGTCGCTGCTGCCGATGGCGATGCTCCCCGTCGTGATGATCAAGCTGGGCGGGATGATCCACTCGCGCTTCGAGGCGGTGCAGGAGCACTTCAGCACCCTCACGACGCACGCGCAGGAGAACTTCGCCGGCGTGCGCATCGTGCGCGCGTATCGGCAGGAGCGCGCCGAGGTCGCACGCTTCGCGACCCTGAACGCGACGTACGTCGAGAAGAACATGCGCCTCGCGCGGCTGTACGGCGTGATGAATCCGCTGTTCGGGCTGCTCGCGGGGTTGAGCGTCGTCGTCGTGCTGGGACTGGGCGGCGTGCTCGTGGTGCGCGGCACGATCAGCGTGGGCGCGTTCGTGGCGTTCGGCTTCTACCTCGGCATCCTCACCTGGCCGCTCATCGCGCTGGGCTGGGTGATCAACCTCTTCCAGCGCGGCTCGGCGTCGATGGGGCGCCTGCTCGAGATCCTCGACGCCGAGGCCGAGGTGCGCTCGCCGGAGCATCCGCGCGCGCTGCCGCCGGCGCAGGGGGGACGCGCGCTCGAGTTCCGCGACGTCGGCTTCCACTTCCCGGTGCCGCAGGGGGGCGACCCGCGCTGGGTGCTCCGACACGTCTCCTTCTCGGTGCCGGCGGGTGGCACGCTCGCCGTCGTCGGCGCGACGGCGAGCGGCAAGAGCGCGCTCATCGACCTGATTCCGCGACTGCACGATCCGCAGGAGGGGACGATCCTGCTCGACGGGATCCCGATCCGCGAGCTGCCGCTCGAGGCGCTGCGGGCCGAGATCGGGTACGTGCAGCAGGAGACCTTCCTGTTCAGCGACACGATCGCGGCGAACCTCGCCTATGGCGACGCCGGCCACTCGCTCGTGCAGTACGACGTGGAGGGCGAGGCGGCACCGGTGCAGTCGCGCGAGACCGGCGACCGCGACGTGGCGTCGAACCGCTGGGCGGCGGAGGTGGCGCAGCTCGACGAGACGGTGCGCGCCTTCCCTCACGGCTACGGCACGCTGCTCGGCGAGCGCGGCATCAACCTGAGCGGGGGGCAGAAGCAGCGCCTCGCGCTGGCACGCGCGCTCGCGCGCCGCCCTCGGCTCGTGCTGCTCGACGATGCGCTGTCGGCGGTGGACACGCACACGGAGGCGGAGATCCTGCACGGGCTGCGCGACGCGCTGGCCGGCCGTACGGCGGTGATCGCGTCGCACCGCATCAGTGCCGTGCGCGACGCGAACTGGATCATCGTGCTCGACGAGGGGCGTGTCGTCGAGCAGGGAACGCACGATGTCCTGATCGTGGCGGGGGGGCGGTACGCGTCGCTCCTCCAGCGGCAGCAGCTGGAGGAGGAGGTGGAGGTGCTTTAGGAGGTGCTTTAGGAGCCCACTGACGTACCGGGCACCTGGTACCAAGTACCAGGACCGACATCCATGCCCCGCTAATTCGGGGCTTTCACGAACCAGTCATCCCGCAGCAGGACCGTCGGTGCCTTGGAGGGGTAAGCCTGTCGGTCCGGGTACAGGGTACCTTCGTACTGAGTACGTCGGTGGCAGTTCAGCAGTTCAACAGCCCACTGGCCCCCCCGTTGGAACCTCGTAATCTTCCCTCCATGCACCGTCTCGACTCCGCGCGCTCCCCCCTCACGCAGGCCCCCTCCACCGACGCGCGAGCCGCGGCGCTGGAGAGCCAGCTCAAGGCGGCGCACGAGCACATCGCCGAGCTCGAGGCGCGCGACAGCCTCAAGACGCAGTTCCTGGCGAACATCTCGCACGACCTGCGCACCCCGCTCACCGCGGTGATCACGCACGCCGAGATCCTGCGCGACGGCATCCTCGGCCCGCTCACGCCGCGGCAGCT